>JAOPZD010000321.1 GCA_025964295.1 Conexibacter sp. | reverse complement strand
CGCAGCATGCGGACGTCAGGCATGGACCGGCTCCTCAGTACGCGCTCACGCGCGTGACCGTCTGCACGCTGCGCTCGACCGACGGCATCCAGGCCGCCTCGAGCTCACGGGCGTACGGGACGGGGGTCTCCTCGGCCGCCACAAGCGTCGGCGGGGCGTCGAGCCACTCGACGTGTTCCTGGACGACCCGGTTGATCGGCGACGCGCCCCAGCTGCCGTTGGGCGGCGACTCCTGGGCCACGATGAGCCGTCCCGAGTTCACGGAGACTTGTCGTTTGGACTTCCCCTCGCCTCAGCGGGGGAGGGGTGAGCCGGACCGTATCGCGTAGAGGGTCTCGAACTCGACGGACGGCAGGTGGCCGAGGGCGGAGTGCAGGCGGTCGTAGTTGTACCAGCCGACCCGCTCCACGACGGCGAGCTCGAGCTGGGTGCGGGCCTGCCACACGCGGTCGCGGATGAGCTCGGTCTTGAAGCTGTCGACGAAGCTCTCGGCCATCGCGTTGTCGTACGCGTCGCCGGTCGAGCCGAGCGACCCGAGCACGTCGTTGTCCTGCAGCGCCTGGGTGAAGTCAAAACTGGTGTATTGCGACCCCCTGTCCGAATGGTGAATGAGCTGCAGGTCGGCGCCGTGGCGGCGGGTTCCGAGCGCCATCTTCAGTGCATCGAGGACGAGGTCGGTGCGCATGTGGCTGGCGAGCTGCCAGCCGACGACCCGGCGGGAGTAGACGTCCAGGACGAAGCTGAAGAACCCGACGCCTTCCCACGACTTCAGATACGTGAAGTCCGCGATCCACAAGGCATCCGGCCGGGCCGCGGTGAACTGGCGGTTGACCAGGTCGGGCCGCTCGCAGCCGGCGGGGTCTGGAACCGTGGTCTTCCAGGCGCGGCCGCGGCGCTTGGCCCCAATGAGGCCATCGGCGGCCATCAGCCGCTCAACGCGGCCACGGCCGACCTCCACGCCCTGACGACGGAGCGCCTTCCACACGCGCAGCGATCCGTACGCCTCGTAGTTGGCTCGGTACACCGCCCGGATCTGCTCAAGCAGCACCGCGTCCTCCTGCGCGCGCGTGGACGGCTGCCCGGTCGCCCGGTGGTAATAGGCCGAGGCGGAGGTCCCGAGGGTGCGGCAGGTGAGCTCGACAGCGAAGCCGGCGGCCCGCTGCTGGTTGATGAAGGCGCTCACCTCCGCGGGGTCCCGTCGAGCTCCGACGCGAAAAACACCCTCGCCGCCCGGAGGATCTCGTTCTGCCGCCGCAGCTCCTTGACCTCACGCTCGAGCAGGCTCATCCGGTCGCGCTCCGAGGAGTTCAGTACGTCGCTGCGCATCCCGGCGTCGGCCTGCGCCAGCCGCACCCAGTTCCTCAGCGTGTCCCCCGACTCCAGCACCATCTTGACGGCCCGCTCACGCAACTCCGGCGGGTACTTCCTTCCACGAGCCATGTGACCACGTACTTCCTCTCATCAGGCCGAATGCCTGTTTCAGAAGTCCCCGTGGATCCCGGGGCGGCTCAGCGGCGCTCGTGCCGGTCATGCGCAGATTCTTCTACCGACATGACCAGCCTCGTCAGCCGATCGTTCTACGGACTCGGCGCTGCCCGGTGCGCCCCGGCGTTCAGCGGCGCGCGAGCCCCCCGCGGACGAACGCAACGCAAGAGTCGACGACGTCGTCGACCTTGACGCGGCTTCGAGGCCGGTACCAGCGGTAGGGCCAGATCAGCGTCGCGAAGATGTTGTAGGTCAGGAGGCGCGCGTCGCGGTCGGCGTCGATCAGGGCAGCGCGTTGACCGTCCAGTACGAGGCCGATCACGTAGTCCTCGTGCACCTTCCGCCGGCGGAGGATCTCCCGGCGCCGCTCGTCGCCGAGTTGGTCGATGTCGTTGTAGTAGACGGATATGGCGACGAGGTTGGAGAGGTTGTACGTCGCCTGCGTTCGGACGTACAGCACGAGACGTTCGATCGGGTCCGCAACCTCCGCCTGCTTCACCTCCTCAAGCAGGACGTCAACCTCCTCGTGTACTTGGAGAAGCACGCGATAGAGGAGGTCTTCCTTCGTCTTGATGTAGTAATAGATCGACCCCTTCAGGATGCCCAGCTCGTCAGCTACATCCTGAACCGTCGCTGCGGCGTACCCGCGGCGCGCGAAGACCTGCGCCGCGGTCTTTATCACCTCGGCATCGCGCGGCCGGGTCTGGCCGCCGGCCTTGGCAGCCCCGCCCGATTTCCTACCGTTTGATCGAGGTCGGGTTCCGGGCGGCATCGGTCCGGAATCCTAGCCCACTGGCGTGACCCCGGCTGTTCGGTCCGGTGTTTGTGAGAGTTCTTCTCGCCCTCGATCATGGGCAACAAGGACTTACCGGCATGACGTGACGCAGGCACACCCCCGAGCAGGTCATCCGCGAGTTCCGCGAGGCCGATCGGATGCTCGGCGAGGGCAAGACGATCGCGGAGGTCGCCAGGGCTCTGGAGATCTCTGAGAACTCCTATCACCGCTGGCGCAACCAGTACGGCGGCATGAAGGCCGACGACGCCAAGCGCCTGAAGGAGCTTGGGCGTGAGAACGCGCGGCTCCCAGGTCCTGGAGAACCAGGCGCTGAAGAAGATCCCCAAGGGAAACTGGTGAGCCCACCCCGTCGGGCGTGTGGCGGTCGCGACGCTTCGCGACCACCTCGGCGTCTCCGGGCGCTGGGCCTGCCAGGTCGTTGGTCAGCACCGTTCCACCCAACGTCATGTGCCGGTGCGTCCGGGGCAAGATCAGGCGCTCAGGGCGCCGCTGCGGGCGTTGGCCGGGCAGGAGCCGCGGTTGGGATACCGCCGCGCTCACGGCACCCGCGAGAGAGGGGCTGGGTGGTGAACTGCAGGCGGGTGCAGCGCTGTAACGTGGGGAAGTCCTGCGCGTCCTCAGCGTGCCCGCAAGCGCCAGCGCCTGGGCGATTCCACCGCGCCGCTGGGCGCCTGCGCGCCGAGCACCCGGGGCACGTGTGGGCGTTCGACTTTTAGTTCGATCAGACCGCTGACGGCCGCCGGTTGAAGCTGCTGAGCGTCGTGGACGAGTTCACGCGTGAGCTGGCTATGCACCCGGCCCACAGCATCACCGCCGATCAACGCCCGCGTGCGCGACGAGCTCTTGAACCTCGAGGAGTTTTCCTGCCCGGCCGAAGCCCGCGTGCTCATCGAGGACTGGCGACTGGACTACAACGCCCACCACCCACACTCCGCGCTGGGCATGTAGGCCCCCGCCGTGTTCGCCGCCGCATGGACCCCGCGGCCACCGACATGACCACCGGCGACGGCCAGACGCGCGTGGTCCTGGCAACTACCCACCAACTCTCACACGCGGTGGACCAACAAACGGGGGCCGGTCACCACCCGTCAACCGGTCGCGACGAGATGCTGCCCGGAATCAGGAGGACGGCGGCAACCGCGCCCCGGCATCGAGCCGCACCACCTCGCCGTTCATCAGCGTCAGCTCCATGAACGTCCGCACAAGCTTCGCGAGTTCGTCCGCCCGTCCTAACCGCTTAGGGAACACGTGCAGCGCCGCGAGCCGCCCTCGGTAATCGTCAGGGACTCCGGACAACATGGGCGTATCCATCATGCCGGGGGCGATCGCAAGCACCCGGATGCCGCTTCGCTCGAGGTCGCGTGCCAGCTGCAGCGTGAGAGCGAGCACCGCGCCTTTAGAGGCGGTGTAGGCCGCCTGCCCGACCTGACCCTCGCATCCGGCTATCGACGCGACGTTAACAACCAACCCGCGCTCACCGTCAGCCCCTGGTTCGTTTCGGGCCATGTGATGGGCCGACCAGCGCACGACGTCGAAGAGCCCGACGAGGTTCACGTCCACCGCTCGCCGGAACGCGTCGAGCGGATATGGGCTGCCGTCGGAGGCGAGCACCCGGTGCGAGGGGCTGATGCCTGCGCAGTTGACGGTGACGTCCAGACGTCCATACCGCGCGACTGCCTCGGCGACTGCGCCTCTGACCTGATCGGGGACGGTGACGTCGGCGCCGACGAAGTGGGCGTCCTGACCGAGTTCCCGTGCGAGCTGAGCACCCGCTGAGGTGGGCAGGTCGACGATGAGCGCGCGCGCGCCGGCGCCGACAAGCATGCGCACCACCCCCTCGCCCAGCCCCGAGGCGCCGCCGGTCACCAACCCCACTGCGCCAGGAACCCTCACCGCAGACCCAGCCCACGGCCGACGATGTCGAGCATGACCTCGTTCGCGCCACCGTAGATGCGTTGCACGCGCGAGTCTCGCCACATGCGAGCGATGTCGTACTCCTCCATAAACCCGTAGCCTCCGTGCAGCTGCACGCAGCGGTCGAGGACCCTGAACTCGAGCTCGGTAGCCAGGTATTTCGCGCCGGCCGCCTCGGCCGCGCCCAGGGCTCCCGCGCTGTGGGCGGCGACGCAGCGGTCGATGTAGGTGCGCGCCGCACACGCCTCGGTCCAGAGGCTCGCCAGAGCGAACCGCGTACCCTGCAGGGCGCCGATCGTTCGTCCGAACGCCTTGCGCTCATTGACGTAATCGATCGTCATGGACAGGCCCCGCTCGGTGTTGGCGACTGCGGTGACGGCCATCGACAGACGTTCCTGCGGCAGGTTGCGCTTGAGCAGCTGGAGCCCCTCGCCGGGCGCGCCCAGCACGTCCTCCGGCCCGACGGCCACGTCCTGGAAGAAGAGCTCGGCGGTGTCCTGCGCCAAGCGACCGATTTTCTTCAGCTTCCGTCCCCGCGTGAATCCGGGTGCTCCGGCCGCGACGCAGAAGAGGCCCAGGCCGTCGCGCTGGTGCGCGCGCAGCCGGGCGGCGACGATCACCAGGTCGGCCTGGATGCCGCTCGTGACGAACGTCTTGGACCCGTCGAGCGTCCAGTGGTCACGGTGCCATGTCGCGGTGGTGCTGATCCCTCGTAGGTCCGACCCGGCGCCTGGCTCGGACATCGCTATGACGGGAACGAGGTCACCGGTGGTGAGCGGCGGAAGCCAACGCTCGCGCTGGTCGGGCGTCCCGAGCTCGATCAGGTAGGGCGCGACGATGTCATTCGTCAGCGAGAACCCGTCGCCGACCGTCCCGGTCCATACGACCTCCTCGTCCAGGACGGCGTTGAACCGGAAGTCGTCGACGCCCGCTCCGCCGTACTCCTCCGGAACAGAGAAGCCAACGTACCCTTGGGCGGCGGCGTTCCTCCAGAAGCCGCGGTCGATGATCCCCGCTGCCTCCCACTCCTCCCGCCGAGGCACGGCCTCCTTGGTGAGGAATCCGCGCACCGAGGCACGGAAGTCGTCGTGGATGTCCTCGAAGAGGTTGCGGTCCATCGATCATCCCCACCCGCACGCAGGGCGCGGGTGGCACCGGCAGTGCAGAGTGGGCCCGCTCTGGAACGGGCCGACAGCGGTGCCCGGCTCGGACATCAGAAGGAGCGGGGGAGACCGAAGCTCTCAGCGAGCATGTTGCGGGCCATCTCGTTGTTGATCGGGGCAAACCGGTAGAGGCGCATGTCCCGCCAGTACCGCTGCATGTCGTATTCCATCGCGTAGCCGTAGCCCCCGAGGACCTGCATGCCGCGGTCCGCGCCGGCGAAGCACGCCTCCGACGCGTAGACCTTCGCCATCGTCGACTCGATCGCGCACGGCTGACCGTTCGCCTGCAACCAGGCCGCTCGGTACGTCAGCAGCCGCGAGGTCTCGAGCCCGATGAACGTGTCGGAGATCATGTGCTGGACCGCTTGGAACTGGCCGATCGGCTTGCCGAAGGCCATCCGCTCCTTCGAGTACGAGACCATGTCCTCGAGCACGCCTTGGAGGGCGCCGCAGCAGTTTGCCCCGTTCATGATCCGCTCGCTGTTGAGCGTCTCGGCGAGGACCTTCCATCCGCCGTCAACCTCCCCCAGCACGTCTTCGTCCGGAATGAAGACGTCGTCGAACTGGACCTCGCAGCTCCCGAGCGATCGCATCCCGAGCTTGGGTACGGGCGTCGCGGTGACGCCGTCGCTCTTTGCGTCGCAGAGGAAGACCGTTACGCCCCTGTGACCCTTGCCGTCCTCGCCGATCGGCGACGTTCGCGCGACGAGGAAGAGACGGTCGGCGACATGGGCCAGCGTCGACCACATCTTCGTGCCGTTCACGACCCACCCGCCGTCCACCCGCTTGGCACGGGTCTGCATGGCATTCAGGGCGTCGGTCCCGCCGCCGGGCTCGGTCAGCGAGATGGCGAACATCATCTTTCCGCTGGCGATCTGCGGCAGGAAACGCTGCTTCTGCTCCTCGCTTCCGGCTGCGTTGATCGCTTTGGCGTCAAAGAGCGTGACGCCGAGGAGCCAATAGAGGCCAGCCATCGTGCGCGAGAGCTCTTCATCGAGGATGGCCTGCTCCATGATTCCCCCGCCCTGCCCGCCGTACTGCTCGGGCAACCCGATCCCGGCGAGGCCGGCGTCGCCGATGCGCTCCCAGAGGTCCCAGGGAAACTCCTCCCGGGCCTCGACCTCGCGACAGAACTCCTTCGAGAAGTGCTTGTCGGTCAGCTCCCGGATCGACCGGCGGAACATCTCCTGCTCGTCGGTGAACGAGAAGTTCAGGCCGGGTGACGTCGTCATGAGCTCAGGCATGTCGCGAGCCTAACGCGCCGGATGGAAGAATTCTACCGTTCGATTGGTAGATGCGCGAATTGCGGTCGCCCGCTGGCACGACATCAGAAGGACCGCGGCAGGCCGAGGTTCTCCGCGATGACGTTGCGCGCCATCTCGTTCGTGATCGGCCCGATCCGCCACAGCCGCGCGTCGCGCCAATAGCGCTGCATGTCGGTCTCGCCCGAGTACCCCATCCCGCCGAGGATCTGGATGCCGTGGTCGGCGGCGTTGACTGCGTTCTCCGAGGCGACGACCTTGGCCATGCTCGCCTCGAGGTGGCAGGGCTTGCCGTCGTTCAGCAGCTCAGCCGCCTCGTTGACCATCAGCTCGGCCTGCTTGCGCCAGATCGCGATATCGGCGATGTAGTGCTGGAGCACCTGGAACTCCCCGATCGCCTTGCCGAAGGCCCGCCGCTGCTTGGCGTACGCAATGGCGTCCTCGAGGACGCCATCGAGGACCCCGACACAGAAGGCCGAGGCCATCACGCGCTCGTTGTTCAGCGTGGGGAGCAACATATACCACGCGTCGCCGGCCTCGCCGAGCACGTTCTCGTCGGGGACGAAGACCCGCGTCAGGTTGACCTGACAGGAACCGATGGCACGCATGCCCAGCTTGCTGAGCTCCTGGATCTCCACACCCGCGGCCTTTGCGGGCACGATGAACAGGGTGACGCCTTGCTGACGCTTGACGACGTCCTTGTCCGTGCGCGCGAGCAGGAGGATGTAGTCAGCGACGTGGGCCGACGAGCACCAGACCTTCGTGCCGCTGATCGACCACCCGCCGTCGACACGCTCGGCCGTAGTCTTCATCGCCCCGAGGACATCGGTGCCGCCGTCAGGTTCCGTGAACCCGATCGAGAATCGGGCCTCGCCCGCCGCAACCGCCGGCAGGAAACGCTCCTTCTGCTCCTCCGTGCCGTACAAGCCGATGGACTTGGACCCGGCGAACGAGGTCAGCCCCCAGACCCAGGCAAGACCGCCGAGGGTCCGTGAGAGCTCCCGCGCGAAGGCCACCTGGGTCAGGACGTCGCCGCCTTGCCCGCCGTACTCCTCGGGGACGCTCAGGCCGTGGTACCCGCCCTCGGTGAACTTGTCCCAGAGCTCGAAGGGGTACTCGTGCTCACGGCGCTCGAGCTCGCGGCCGTAGGCCTTCGGTGCCTCCTTCTCCACCCACTTACGTGCACTACGCGTGAACAGGCGCAGCTCGTCTGCGGTCTCCGGGGTCATGCCATCTCTCCTCGTTTCTACCAATCGGTTGGCCGTCGTTGACGATCATGGCATATTGCCCGTCGGCGTCGCGAGGCCCGAGAAAAATCACCGTTTCCACCTACCGCTTGATTGGTAGCGTGGTACCATCGGCACCGTCTCGTCCACTGCCAGCAGGCCGGAGGGTCATGAAGATCGTGGTATCGATGAAGTGCGCAGCGACACTCGAGGAGGACTACGAGCTCGCCGAGACCGAGGTGGTCAGCGACGACGCGCTCGAATGGGACGTCAACGAGTGGGACACGTACGCCCTCGAGGCAGCGCTTCAGATCAAGGAGTCCGAGGGGGACGGTGAGATAGTGGTCGTGACCGTCGGGGGCGACGAGGTCGCCGATGCCCTGCTGACCTGCCTCGCGATGGGTGCCGACCGCGCGGTGCACGTGGACGTCGGTGAGGGCGCCGGCCTCGATGCGCTGTCGGTCGCCCGTCTCCTCTCGGAGGTCATCCGGCCGGAGGCCGCCGACCTCGTGCTGTGTGGCGTGCAGTCCTCCGATGGCTCCACAGCCGCCACCGGTGTCGCCCTCGCGGAGCTGCTCGATCTGCCCCGGGTGGCCGTCGTCCGTGAGATCGCCTGCGAAGGCACCACGAGCGCGACCGTCCATCGCGAGCTCGAGGGCGGCCTCGTCGAGGTGCTCCGTGTTTCCCTGCCCGCCCTGGTCACCGTTCAGACCGGCATCAACGAGCCGCGCTACGCGAACCTGCGCGGCATCCGCCAGGCGAAGGAGAAGCCGCGCCGGACGCTGACGCCCGAGGACCTCGGGCTCTCCCCCGAAGAGCTGGCGGGCACCACCGGCTGCCGCCGACAGCAACTGAGCACACCGGTGATCTGCGGCAGCGTCGAGTTCCTCGACGGCAGCACGGTCGACATCGCCGAGAAGATCGCCCACATCATCCGGCAGCGCGTGGCGGCATGAGCGGCGTCCTCGTGATGGTCGAAGTACGGCGAGGCGAGCTGCGGGACATCAGCCTCGAGCTCCTGGGCCTCGCCGGTGAGCTCGTCGCGGACGGTTGCGACCCCGTCCGCGTGGCCGTGGTGGGGCGTGACGCCGAGCAGTACGCGCCCATGCTCTCCGCCGCATGCGTCACGGAGATCCTCACGGTCTCCACCCCGACCGAGCACTTCGAGCCGCACCTCCACGCCGCTGCGGTGGAGGCGCTCGCGGCCGAGACCGGCGCTGACGTGATCCTCGCCGGGCACACCGTCGACGGCATGGGCTGGGCCGGGGCGGTGGCGGTGCGCCTTGGCCTCGGCTTCGCCACGGACGTGACGGCCGCGGAGTGGCGCGAGGGCGCCCTGTGCGTCCGGCGGGGCGACTACGGCGACCGCCTGGCCGCCACGCTCGACTTCCCCGGGAAGGCGGCGACGCTCATCACCGTGCGAGCGGGGGCCTTCACCGCGGCCGCCTCCGCAGAGACCTCCGTGCCGGTCCGGGCGGTGCTGCTCGCCGACGTCGCACCGAGGGTCGAGCACCTGGACTACGTCGAGGCCGAGTCGGGCGACGTGGACATCACCACAACCGACTTCCTGCTCTCGATCGGCCGGGGGGTCGAGGAGGAGGGGGATGTGGCTCGGTTCGAGGAGCTGGCCCAGGCGCTCGGAGCGACGCTCTCCGCGTCCCGGCCCCTGATCGATGCCGGCTGGCTGCCCCAATCTCGTCAGGTGGGTCAGTCGGGACAGACGGTCAAGCCGAAGGTCTACCTCGCCCTCGGGATCTCGGGTGCCGTGCAGCACCTCATCGGCATGCGGGGGGCCGACACGATCATCGCCGTCAACACCGACCCGGATGCGCCGATCTTCGCGGTCGCCGATTACGGCGCCGTCGCCGATCTCCACGAGGTCTCCGAGGCGCTCGCCGCGAAGTTCGCACCGCCGTGAGGACGGCTCCCCTCTCGACGGCGGACCCGCTCGTGAGGGGCGGGGAGACCCGGGAGGTGCTGTGGCACTTCCCGGGGTGGCTCGAGGTCACGTGGTACCTCCTGGCCGTGCTGTCGGTCCTCGTCTTCGCCTACGGTGTGCTGAGACCCATCGCCCGGTACCGGCGAGGCGCTGGCGGCCTGCCTCCGCGGGAGGATCTGCCGGCCCGTCTGCGGCACGCGACCGCGATCGTCGCGTCGCACGCGAGCGTCGCGCGGCGGGACCGCTACGCCGGCGTGGCCCACGCGGCGATCGTCTACGGGTTCGCCGTGCTCTTCCTCGGCACGGTCGTCCTGGCGATCAACACCGACGTCACCGAGCGGTTCTTCGGCTGGCGGTTCTTCACGGGCCACTTCTACCGCTGGTACTCCGTCGTCCTTGACGTCATGGGCATCGGCCTCCTCGCGGGCGTCCTGGCGATGATGTTCCGCCGTGCCGTCATCCGGCCGCGCAAGCTCGACTATGCGCGGCCGGACCGCGCTCCGGACGAGCCGCAGCAGGACCGCCGCGGATACCGGTGGGGCGACTGGCTGTTGGTCGGCGGCCTGCTCTACCTCCTCCTGACGGGGTACGCCCTCGAGGGGACGCGAATCGCCATGGACCGACCGGCCGGCGGGGGATACAGCCCCGTCGGATGGGCCGCGGCGCAGACGATGACGGGAATGGGCAGCGGCGCCTTGGAGGTCATGCGCATGACCCTGTGGTGGTCGCACGGGGTCGTGGCGATCTCGTTCGTCGCAGCCATCCCGTTCACGAAGGCGATGCACATGCTCACGAGCTTCGCCTCGCTCGTGCTCGCCGACCCGCTCGCCGGCAAGCGCCTGGCAGTCATCCCCGCCGAGCGCGCAGACGCGCCGGCCGGCTACGGAGTGCTCGACGACTTCTCCGTTCCCCACCTCGTGCAGCTGGATGCGTGCACGAAGTGCGGGAGGTGCCACGAGGCGTGCCCCGCCAACGCCACCGGGCTCCCGCTCTCTCCGCGTGACGTCATCCTCGAGCTGCACGAACGGCCACGCCGCGGGTCGGGGACATCCGGCCTCGGCGGCGTGCTCGGAGGCCTGCTGGCGTCGGCCCCGGCTGACACGCCCGTCGTCGGGCCCGATCGGGTCCGCCCGGAGACCGTGTGGTCGTGCATGCAGTGCAACGCATGCGTGGAGGCGTGCCCGGTCGGCATCGAGCAGGCGCCCATCATCAACCAGCTGCGCCGCCGTATGGTCGAGGACGGCGAGGCGCCCTCAGAGGTCCAGACGACGCTGCGAGCCATCCGCAAGTCAGGAAACTCGCTCGGGGCCAGCCGGCGCCGCCGGGGTCACTGGACTCAGGAGCTCGACTTCGAGGTGCCCGACGCACGGGAGACCGCGGTCGACGTCCTGTGGTTCGTCGGCGACTATGCCTCTTTCGACCCGCGCTCGCAGGAGGTCTCGCGAGCGCTCGCGCGGCTCTACCGGGCCGCGGGCGTGAACTTCGGGATCCTTTACGACGGGGAGGGCAACGCAGGCAACGACGTGCGCCGGGTCGGCGAAGAAGGCCTCTGGGAGATGCTGGCCGAGCAGAACATCAGCACCCTGCGGGAGGCGTCGTTCGGTCGGATCGTCACGTCCGATCCCCACTCCCTCAACACCTTGCGCAACGAGTATCCCGCCCTGGGCGGCAGCTGGCGCGTGGACCATCACACGACCTTCCTCCTCGAGCTGATCGAGGCGGGCCGCCTCGACATCCGGGGCCGGCTCGACTACCGCGTCACGTACCACGACCCCTGTTACCTGGGGCGGCACAACGGCGAGTACGACGCTCCTCGCCGCATCCTGGAGCTGCTGGGGTGCACGCTCGTCGAGATGCCGCGCAACCGCGAGCAGTCGTTCTGCTGCGGAGCCGGGGGCGGCCGGATCTGGATGCGCGAGGACCCGGCGGCCGAGCGTCCGTCGGAGAACCGCATCCGTGAGGCGACCGCCCTGGGCGAGCTCGACCTCTTCGTCGTCAGCTGCCCGAAGGACGTGACGATGTACGAAGACGCGATCAAGACGACCGGGCACGCTGACCAGCTCGGACTCCAGGAGCTCACGGAGCTCGTGGCCGAGGCGCTGCGGCACGCCGAGGCCGAACGTCGGGGGTGACACCGGTCAGGCCACGAGGCAGGGGCCGACGCCCCTGCCCGTCCCGACGTCCTCGACCATCAGAAGGCGCGTGGGAGGCCGAGACTCTCCCCGATCATGTTGCGGCCCATCTCGTTGTTGATCGGAGCGATGCGGAACAGGCGGATGTCCCGCCAGTAGCGCTGCATGTCGTACTCGAGCGCGTAGGCGTAGCCGCCGAGAATCTGCATCCCGTCATCGGCCGCCTTGAAGGCGAGCTCGGACGAGATGACCTTCGCCATCGTCGCCGCGACCCCGGCGGGCTGGCCACGTTGCAGCAACCACCCGGCGCGGTAAGCGTGGAGCTTTGCGGTCTCCAGGCTCATCGCAGTGTCGGCGATCTTGTGCTGCACCGCCTGGAAGGCGCCGATCGTCTGCCCGAACGCCACCCGCTCGTTCGCGTAGCTGACCATGTCCTCGAGGATGCCCTGCAGCACGCCGCAGCACTGGGCGGAGACGAGGATCCGCTCGCTGTTGAGCGTCTCGGCGAGGAGCCGCCAGCCCCGGTCGATCTCGCCCACCGCCGTGCCGTCCGGCACGAAGACGTTCTCGAGCTGGAGCTCGCAACTGCCCACCGCGCGCATCCCGAGCTTCGGGATCTGGGTCGCCGTGATGCCTGGGCTTCGCGCGTCGATCAGGAAGACGCTGATGCCTTCGGAGGGGCGCTTCGTCTCGGCCTGCGTGCGGGCGACGAGGAGCAGCTTGTCGGCCACATGCGCCATGGTCGACCAGATCTTCGTGCCGTTGACGATCCAGCCGCCGTCGGTCCGCACCGCGCGCGTGCGCATGGACCCGAGCACGTCGGTTCCGCCGTCCGGCTCGGTGAGGGCGATCGCGAACTTGATCTCCCCGGCGGCCACCTTGGGGAGGTATTCCCGCTTCTGCTCTTCGGTCCCGAAGGTGCCGATGCACTTCACGCCCGCGAAGGCCGTGATGCCCCAGAGCCACACGAGCCCCGCCATCGTACGGGCCAGCTCCTCGGCGACGATCATCTGCTCGATGATCGAGCCGCCCTGACCTCCGTACTCCTCCGGGATCGCGATCCCGTGCAGGCCCTGGTCCGCGAGCTTCTTCCACAGGTCTTCGGGGAAGGCCTCGCGTGCCTCGACCTCGCGGCAGTAGTCCTTGGGCAGCTCGATGGTCACGAAGTCCCGCACCGATCGGCGGAACAGCTGCTGCTCGTCGGTGAGGTCGTAGTTGAGGCCGGGCGATTCGATGATGGTCATGGTCAGGTTCCTCGGGAGGGGGATGATCGGGCGAGGGCGTCGCCGGCGTCGGCCGCAAGCACGCTGTCCCAGTGCGCCTCCACCCCCGGCGGTAGCTCCTCCAGCTGCACGCGGGGCCGGACGAGGCGCCCGACGGTGGCGGCGATCGACGCGGGGCCGCGGACGATCGCCCAGTCCTGGCCGAACGCGGCCCGTGCGTCGCGCAGCTGCGCGACGAGCGCCGCCGGCCCGGTCCACGGAACGGTCCGGGCCCGCGGCGCACCGA
>JAOPZD010000318.1 GCA_025964295.1 Conexibacter sp. | reverse complement strand
CGCAGCATGCGGACGTCAGGCATGGACCGGCTCCTCAGTACGCGCTCACGCGCGTGACCGTCTGCACGCTGCGCTCGACCGACGGCATCCAGGCCGCCTCGAGCTCACGGGCGTACGGGACGGGGGTGTCCTCGGCCGCCGCAAGCGTCGGCGGGGCGGCGAGCCACTCGAAGTGTTCCTGGACGACCCGGTTGATCGGCGACGCGCCCCAGCTGCCGTCGGGCGGCGACTCCTAGCCAACTCGCACGAGCGGCGTCGGCCGCCTCGGCGATCCCGCCAGCCGTCCTGCTGCCCCACCCACGGCTGCGCTCATGCGCCAATCAAACCAGCAGGGGCGGCATCATTCGGTCCGCTGCGACCGCCGGCGGATCAGCCGCGGGTGGCACTGCCGGACGCGATCTCCGCCATGTGCTCGAGGCGCACGAGCTTGACCCGCGGGCGGCCCTGCGCCTCGCCGGCGGCGGTCTCGTGCTCGTCGATCGCGCGCCAGCCGGCCCAGTCGATCACGTCCGGGAAGTGGCTGTGCACCCACGCGTCGACCTCCTCCGCGGACGGCTTGTCGGCGGCGAGCAGGCCCGCCTCGACGTCCTCGCGGATGCGCGCGACGGTGTCGGCGGCGTCCTTCTTGTTCGTGCCGATGACGCCGGAGGGGCCGCGCTTGATCCAGCCGACGGCGTAGACGCCGGTGCGCACCGAGCCGTCGTCCTCGAGCACGCGGCCGCCCTCGTTGCGGATCAGGCCGCGGCGCTCGTCGAACGGGATGCCGTCCATTGGGATGCCGCGGTAGCCGATCGAGCGCACGACCATCCCGCACGGGATGACCTTCTCCTCGTCGGTGGCGACCGCCTTGAGCGAGCCGAGAGGCCCGGCCTCGATGCGGTTGCGCACGACGCGCAGGCCCTCCACGCGGTCGGTGCCGAGGATCTCCACGGGGGACCACAGGAACTCGAGCACCACGCGGCGGCCCTTGCCACTTGGCTCGCGCTGGGCGTAGTCGCGCATGATGGCCACGTTCTTGCGGTTCGTGGTGTGGGCGTCCTCGCTCTCGAGCCACGCCTCCGACGCGGGGTCCAGCTCCATGTCCTCCGGGTGCACGATCACATCGGCCTCCGCGAGCTCGCCGAGCTCGAGCAGCTCCGGGTTCGTGAACGCGGCCTGCGCCGGGCCGCGGCGGCCGAGCAGCATGACCTCCTGCACCGCGCCGCCGGCGAACTTCGTGATCGCGTGGTCGGCGGTGTCGGTGGGCGTCAGCTCCTCCTCGGCGAGGACAATCATGCGTGCCACATCGATCGCGACGTTGCCGTTGCCCACGACGACCACGCGCTCGGCGGTGAGGTCGTAGTCATGGTCGGCGCAGCCAGGGTGACCGTTGTACCAGGCGACGAACTCGGTGGCCGGATGCGAGCCCGGCAGCTCCTCCCCCGGGATCCCGAGATGGTTGTCCGTCGCGGTACCGAACGAATACAGGACCGCGTGGTAGCGCTCCTCCAGGTCCCCCGGCCGCACGTCCTGGCCGAGCGTCACGCCGCCGTAGTAGCGAAAGCCGTCCTTGGCCGCGATCTTCTCAAACGCGCGCGTGACCGTCTTGATCTTCGGATGGTCCGGCGCCACGCCGGCCCGCACCAGGCCGAACGGCGTCGGCAGCGCGTCATAGAGATCGACCTCGAAGCCGTCGCCGAGCAGCTGGCCGGCGGCGTAGAAACCGGAGGGCCCCGCGCCGATGATCGCGACGCGCAGCGGAGCGGAGGAGGAAGCTTCTTCGGTCATGGGATGAGCAAGGTCAGTTTCCGGCGGCCAGCCGGCGGCTAGCCCTCGGGGGTCCACCTCGCTGGCAGCCGCTTGATGCCGTTCATGAAGTTGCCGACGAGGAACTGCGGCTCCGGCGCACAAATGTCGGGGATACGCGTGTACACCTCGAGAAGGACCGCCTTGAGCGTCGTCCGGGCGAGGGCGTTGCCAAGGCAGTAGTGAGGGCCGCCGCCGCCGAAGCCGAGGTGCTGGTTCTTCTCGCGCAAGATGTTGAACTCTCTTGGGTTGTCGAATACGGCCTCGTCCTGGTTGCCCGACCGGTACCAGAGGACCACCTTGTCGCCAGCCTTCATCTCAGCGTCCCGGAGGACCGTGTCCTCAGTCAGCGTCCGGCGCATGTGCATCACCGGGGTCGCCCAGCGGAGGACTTCTTCGACGACGCCCTCGACCCGGCCGTGCACGTCCTGCAGCAGGAGCTTCCGCTCGTCCGCGAACCGTGAGAGCGCGTAGATCGCCTGCGCAGTCGAGTGGCGGGTCGTGTCATTGGCCGCAATCGGGAGCAGGACGAAGAAGTTGCAGATTTCCTCGTCCGTGAGCCGCTGCCCTTCATGCTCCGCTTCGACCAGCCAGGTCATGAGATCGTTGCCTGGCTTGGCACGGCGTTCCTGCGCCAGCTCGATCGCGGTTTGGTAGAGGGTCCCCACGACCTGTCCGAGCGTGGCCATGGCGCCGCCCTCGCCCATCGTCTCAGCGTCGGTCCATGCGAGAAACTTCATCGCGGCATCGACCGTGCGGTCCAGGCGCTCGCCCTCCTCAAGGTCGAAGAAGCTCGCGAAGATGCGCTTCGGCAGCTTGATCGAGACCTCCTCGACGAAGTCGCCCTCGCCCTTCTGCGCCATCTCGGTGACCACGTCGCGCGCGTGCCCCTGGATCATCTCGCCGATCCGGCGCATGTTCGCGGGCGAGAATGCCTGCTGGGTGATCCCGCGCAGTTGGGTGTGACGGGGCGCGTCCATCGCCATGAACGACTGCGCAGCCGTCATCTCGGGCGTGAAGTCCTCCATGGTGATGCCTCGCGCTGAGGAGAAGATCTTCGGCGTCCGGCTCGCGAGGCGTATGTCCTCGTACCTCGTGAGCGACCAGAAGCCGTGCGTGTTCAGCTCCGGCGGAAGAAGCTCGGACTCCGGGGGGCCGCTCCAGAAGACGGGCGTGTCGCGGCGCAGCAGGGCGAAGGCCTCATCCCGCTCGTCGATGGGCTGGTCCCAGAAGGCGGTGCGCGAGATGTCGATGCTGTCAAGCGTTAGGGACATGCTGACTCCTGAGTGGTTGGTTTCACGAAATCGAGAAGAGGCATGCGCGCGAGCGTCAATGCTTCTCGCGCCCGAGGCGACGGCGCCAGTCGCGCGCGCCGAGCAGCACGGTGAGGCGCCCGAGGATCTGGCTCTTCGCCGGGGAGTAGGGGTACCACTGGACCTCCGACTTCAGATCCATCCGGCCGATCAGCACTGCCTGCGTGCGGCAGAACTTCCGTATGCCGTTCGCCCCGCCGAACCGCGAGCCCACCCCCGAGTCGCGCCAGCCGCCGTGCGGCACCGCGAACTGAAAGATGTTCGCCATCGCGTCGTTGATGAGGACCGCGCCTACTTCCAGCCGGCGCGCGAGCTCGCGGCCGCGGCGCCGGTCGCGCGTCCACACCGTCGCGGAGAGGCCGAGCGGCGAGTCGTTCGCAAGCCGCACCGCCTCCTCGGCATCGGCTACGCGCATCACCGGCAGGATCGGCCCGAAGGTCTCGCTACGCATGCACTCCATCGTGTGGTCCACGTCCACGAGGACCGTGGGCGCGAAGAACAGGCCCTCGGCGGACGCCTGGCCGCCGGTGAGTACCCGCGCGCCGCGCGCGACGGCATCGTCGACGTGCCGCTGAACGGTCGCGATCTGCGCCTGAGTAGCGCATGCGCCGACGTCGGTCGCGAATGTGCCTGGCGCGTCCATGCCCTGGCGCAGCCCCTGCACGTTCTCGACAAGCTGTTCCACGAACTGGTCGTAAACCGGCGCTTCCACGTAGATCCGCTCGACGGCGATGCACGACTGGCCTGCGTTATAGAGCGAGCCCCACGTCGCGCCTCGAGCGGCGCGCTCGACGTCCGCGTCGGCCAGCACGAGCATCGCGTCGTTGCCGCCGAGCTCGAGGCTGCAGGGGATGAGCCGCTCTCCTGCGCGCGCGCCGACCTTGCGACCGGTGGCAACCGAGCCGGTGAACTGAACCATGTCGACGAGCTCGACTACCGCCGCGCCCGCCTCCGCGCGGCCTGTCACGCACGTGAGCACCTTGGGCGCGCCGATCTCTTCGCGCCAGCCGCGGACGACCTCCTGCCACGCGAGCGGCGTCTCCTCGGACGGCTTGGACAGCACGGCGCAGCCGGCCATCAGCGCGGGCGCGATGTCCATCATCGGCATGCACAGCGGGTAGTTCCACGGAGAGATGACACCGACCAGCGGATGGGGGCGGTACGTGAGGCGCAGGCGCTTGGCGGCCGAGATCAGGCCGTGTGGGCGCGGAGTCTGCTCAGCGAGGAACTTCGGCGCCCGGCTGGCGTAGTAGTTGAGCACCTCCAGGCAGACCTGCAGCTCGCCGGTCGTGTCACCCCAGGACTTGCCGGACTCCTGCTGGGTCAGCTCGAGCAGGCGCCCGCGGTTGTCGAGGATCCAGTCGCGCCACCGCGACAGCCAGACCGCCCTGCCACGCGGTCCGATGGCCTCCCAGTCCAGCTGCGCCGCGCGCAGTTGGTCTGCGAGCTGCGCGACGGCGGCCGCGTCCATCGCCGGAACCCGCCCCACCAGAGCACCGTCGGCTGGACAGATCACGTCCAGACTCGCCGCAGCCACCGGCGGCGCAACCATCTCTGCCATATCAGTTCCCTTGGTGTCCCACGGTAGTTATTAGCATGCTACCATACGAACCCCACAAAGGCGAGCATCGGTTCCGCTCACGCAGCCAGGAGGAGAGTTCAGAAATGGGTAGCACCCCCACGTCCGCGCCACCCGTGAAGGCAGCGCAAGCCTCCTACGACGCCGCCACGGTCTGCGCGGCTTTTCAGGCGACCGCAGCCAGCTGCGCCAACCGCATCGCGCTGCGGACCGCCGACGGCGCGACCGAGATCACGTGGAGGGAGTACGGCGAGCATGTGGCGCTCCTGGCCGCCGGCCTGGCATCACTCGGCCTCTCCCCCGGAAGCACGTTGGCGATCCAGCTGACCAACCGGCCCGAGTTCCACCTCGTCGACATGGCCGCCGTGCACTTGGGCGCGGTCCCCTTCTCGGTCTACAACACCTCCTCCGCGACCCAGATTGCCGAACGCCTCGCCAACGCGGAGAGCACGATCTTCGTCACCGAGCAAGCCTTCCTGCCCACCGTGCTCGAGGCGGCCAGCCAGTACAGCCGGCTGGCCCACATCATCGTGGTCGATGGCGCTGCCGACGAGGCGATGACGCTGGACGAGCTCGTCGCGGCCGGCGACCCCGAGTTCGACTTCGAAGCCCGCTGGCGGGCGGTCACTCCGGACGACGTGCTGACGATCATCTACACCTCTGGCACAACGGGTCCACCAAAAGCCGCCCAGCTCAGCCACGGCAACGTCATGGCGCTGCTGCGCAGCATCGACCAGGTCGTGCCACTGCCGCGCGAGAACGTCATCTCGTTCATGCCGATGGCGCACATCGCCGAGCGCGACTGGTCGCAGTACATGCCCATCGCGTATGGCGCGACGACCACCAGCTGCCCGGACCGCAATGCTGTCTTCGACGTCATTCGCGAAGTGCAACCAGACCACCTGTGGCTGCTCCCACGCATGTGGCAGAAGCTCAAGGAGGTCATCGACGGGCGCATCGCCGATATGGACCCGGAGCCGCGCGAGCACCTGCGCGCCGCCATCGCTGTGAGCCTGCAGGGCGTCCGACTCGAGCAAGCCGACGAGGCGCTGCCCGCCGACCTGGCGGCGGAGGTCCAGCGGGCGCGCGCGCTACTGCGCGAGCGCTTCATCGTCCCGTTCGGCCTCGGCCGCGCCGTCGCCACCGGGATCGGGGGCGCGCCTTCCCCACGTGCGCTGGTGGAGTGGTTCAACGCCATCGGCGTGCGGGTCTTCGAGGGCTACGGTCTTACCGAGACCACCGGCTTCGGCGCGGTCTTCTCCCACCCCGATCACTTCCGCATCGGCACCGTTGGCCGTCCGCTGCCCGGCGTGGAGATGCGGCTCGCCGCCGACGGGGAACTGCAGCTGCGCAGCGGGATGAACATGGTCGGCTACCGCAACCAGCCAGAGGCGACGCGCGCGGCCATCGACGAAGACGGGTGGCTGTCCACCGGGGACATCGCCGATGTCGACGAGAACGGCTTTGTCCGTATCGTCGACCGCAAGAAGGACCTCATCATCAACTCCTACGGCAAGAACATGTCGCCGGTGCAGATCGAGGGCGCGCTACGCGAAGAGTGCCCGCTCATAGCTCAGGCCGTCGCAGTCGGCGACGGACGCCCCTACAACATCGCGCTGATCACGCTCGAGCAGGCCGCGGCCGCCGCCTTCGCCATCGAACACGGCGGTCGCGGCGCTGCTCCGTGGCAGGACGAGGGGATCACCCGCGAGGTCGCGGCGGCAGTTGACCGGGCCAACGCGAAGCTCTCGCGCGTTGAGCAGATCAAGGCGTTCAAGATCCTCCCTGGCGACTGGGCGCCAGACTCCGAGGAGCTCACCCCGACGATGAAGCTCAGGCGCAAGCCGATCGCAGAGAAGTACGCTTCGGAGATCGAGGCCCTGTACTCGCCTTGAGCGTGTACACCTTCCCCTCGTAGCGGTGGCGGTCGGTGCGTTCGCCGGCGTGGAGCTCACTCATCCTGCCCCCGCGAGCAACGGCGGCGCCGCTGCTCGCGCGTCCCGCCTGGGCGAGGCTAGCCGGCGAAGTGGATGTCGATGCCCGCGGCTTCCCAGCGACGTGCTGCCAGGGACGCCACACGGCGGTGCCTGGCGTGCCGATGGTGCAGCACCACCCTTCGGAAGCCACCCGAGCTGACGACCGCCGGCAGAATCGTCCCGGGGCGTCCGGAGAGCACGCGGAATGTCACCGGGACGTCCTGCGGAAGATGAGTCAGGGCCGCCATGCAGTTGCGCAGGGTTTCGTCTCGAGCGGACTCATTGAGGGTTTCGACAGCTGCCGCTACTGCGAAGGTGGCACACCAGGCCGCTGCGGGCGCCGGCCTGGCAATTCCGAGAACCGTCAGCCGGGCGTTCTCGAGGTCGGCGAAGTGGCCCGCCAGGTCGACGACCTCCTGGGCGTCGTCATCGCCGACGACGAGGCCGAGAGTCCCGCCTCCCGCATGCTCCCGGGTGGCACGGCTCGGATGCTTCACAAGCATCATGCGGTGACCGTGGCGGTACGCGCGCTGGCCGCGCCCTTGATCAGGTCGGCCGCCTTCTCGGCCACCATGATCGTCGCGGCGTTCGTGTTGGCACGCGGTACCCGCGGCATCACGGAGGCGTCGGCGACGCGCAGCCCCTCGACCCCATACACGCGAAGCTCTGAGTCTACGACGGTGCCGATAGCGCACGTCGATGTCGGGTGAAACACGGTCTGCGCGTGGGCACGGACGAACGCTTCTATCGTCGCATCTGAGTCGTCGGCGGGCGCCACGAAGCAGTCGCCCAGCACCTCGGCCAGCGGCGCAGTCCTGGCGATCTGGAGACACAGACGGACGGCGGCGATAAGCGTGTCACGGTCCTCCGGTGTGCTGAGGAAGTTGTGCACGATTCGCGGCTGGGCACTCGGAACCGGGGAGCGCAGCGTGACCTCGCCCCGGCTCGTCGGCTGCAGCAGGCCGCAGAACACCGAGAAGACGTCGTGCACCGGCGGGGCCAAGCACTCCTGATGGAACATCAGTGGAAGCGCGTGGAGCTGCACGTCAGGTCCGTCGAGGCCGTCCCGGGTACGGAAGAAGCCTCCGCCTTCGGCCGCGTTGGACGTCAGGGGGCCCGTCCCGCGCTGCAGCAGCTCGACGTTCTCCGGCGTGAAGGCGGAGCCGAGCGTCGACTGGCTCGTGAACCAAGACGGCACGGCCATGATGTGGTCCTGCAGGCCCTTGCCGACCGGCAGATCGGCGAGCACCGGAATCTGCAACGGCGCGAGCTCGGCTGCGGGACCGATACCGGAGAGCATGAGCAGCTGTGGCGACTGGTAAGCACCGGCGCAGACAATGACCTCGACGACCGCGCGTACCTCCTCGACGTTGTCGTGGTGCTCGATCTCCACACCGACAGCTCGCGTGCCCTCGAAGATCAGGCGCAGGGCTCGCGCGCCTGTCAGCACCTCGAGGTTCGGCCGGGCAAGCGCAGGGTGCAGGAACGCCACCGCGGTGCTGCAGCGCATGCCGTTGCGCTGGGTGAACTGAAAGCGTCCGATGCCGTCCTGCGTGATGCCGTTGAAGTCCGCGTTTTGCGCGTGGCCGAGCGACTCGCCAGCCTGCACGAAACGATCCACAAGGTCGTGGTTGGAGCGGCTGTCGGACACCGCCAGGGGCCCGCCGACTCCGTGGTACTCGTTCTCGCCGCGCTCGTTGTCCTCCGAGCGCTTGAAGTACGGCAGCACATCGTCGTAACCCCAGCCGGTCGCGCCGCCGGCCGCCCAGCCGTCGAAGTCCGCAGGGTTCCCGCGCATGTAGATCATCGCGTTGATCGAGCTGCTGCCGCCGAGCACGCGGCCGCGAGGCAGGTACAGGCGCCGGCCCAGCAGCTCGGCCTCAGGGTCGGTGTCGAAGTCCCAGTCCACCCGCGTCTTGAACAGGGCGCCGATCGCCGCCGGGATGTGGATCTCCTGCATGGAGTCCGGGCCGCCGGCCTCGATCAACGTCACCGTCGCCGCGGGATCCTCGCTCAGGCGCGCCGCGAGGGCACACCCCGCGGACCCTGCCCCGATCACTACGTAGTCCGTCGTCCGGGCCATGAATTGCCTCTCATTTTCAGTTGTCCATTCCCAGCGGACCGAGTGCATCTCCGGCGAGGAACTGCCGGATGAAAGGGTCCGCCGAATCCCACATCTGCTCGGCCGGCCCGGAGGCGAGGACCTTCCCCCGCCACAGGACGACCACGTGGTCGGCCATGAGCTTGGCCAGCGCGACGTTGTGCGTGACGACGAGCATCGTGCCGCCCAGCTCCTCGTGGCGGGCCATCAGCAGCTCGCCGAGCAACGCCGTGCGCACCGGGTCAAGCCCGGAGTCCGGCTCGTCGCAGAGGACGATGCCCGGGTCCAAGGCCAGCGCTCGCGCCAGACCTGCGCGTTTCTTCATCCCACCCGAGAGCTCGCCGGGGTATCGCCCCGTCGCGCCGGACAGCCCCACAGCCGCCAGCTGGGTCATCACGATGTCGTGCACCTCGCGCTCGTGCAGGTCCGTGTGCTGGCGCAGCGGGAACGCCACGTTGTCGTAGACGTTGAGGAAGCTGAACAGCGCGCCGTCCTGGAACATCACGCCAATCCGGCGGCGCAGCAGCAGGAGCTCCGACCGGCTCATGCCCTGCAGTGGCGAACCATGCACGTAGACCTCGCCGGCGTCCGGCTCCAGCAGTCCGATGGCGTGGCGGATCAGGACGCTCTTGCCAGTGCCGGACGGGCCCATGAGCGCGGTGCGCGAGCCCTCAGGCACCTCCAGGTCCACTCCGTCGAGGATCGTGTTGGCCCCGAAGGACTTGCACAGACCGCGCGTCTCGAGCGCCAGCCCCGCGGCCGAGTGCGCCGACAGGACCGCACCGTCCCCGTGCCCGCCGGGAGGCAGGTCGGCTGCGCTCAGCATGCGGCCTCGACCCGCTGGTAGCGGCCTTCGTAGTCCCGCGGTCCGGTCTGCCCGAAGCCTTGGCTCGGCGGACCGGCGTCGCCCGGCCGCGGATACGGGTTGTACCCGAGGGCGTGGGCGCCCCCCAGGAGCTTGGAGTCAAGGAGCAGCTTCATCGCCTGGCTCTGGAGCGACGTCATGCCGGCGATGTTGTTGTCGCCGACGAGGGCATGCAGACGCACGGCGTGGCCGTTGGCGTCGTAGTACGCGGTGGTCGACGCCACGTTCTGGATCACGGCGACCGCCTCCTTGGCGTACGGCGCCAGGTAGTCGACCGTCGGGTTCAGCTGGCAGAGGGTGCGCTTGAGCTGCGGCAGCGCGGCGGCAGTCGGGCCGGAGAGCGCCTCGACGTGCTCAAGAGTCCGGCTGAGGACGGGGGCGGAGGCCCCGAGTTCGGCTATGACAGCGCGCCCGTCTCGCGCCGCCGGTTCCAGGCGGTCCACCGACGGCCGCAATCCGGTCACGGCGCGGGCGAGGTCGGAGACGACACTGGAGGTCACGCCCGTGACGTCATGCAGGATCCCGGAGGTGCGTCGGACCTGGCGGAGCGCCGCGGGCAGCCTGTCGATGGTGGCGCGCAACGCGTCGTCCCGGTCGGCGACCGCCTGCGCAGTCTGGCGGCCCTGGCGCGCCAGCTGGCGGATTGCCGACCCGCGATCCGCGAGGGAGCTGGCGACGGTGCCAGCTTGGTCCACGAGACGCGCGATCTGGGAGCGGTCGCGGTGCAGGACGGCCATCAGCGGCGCGTAGCCGTCCACCAGCCCAGATGTCCGGGCGAGCAGGCGGTTCAGCTGCGGTCCGTGGCCGTGCAGGCCGGTGCCCAGGCCACGGATCATCCGCCGGGCGCGGTCACGCGTCCTGCCTTTGAGCACGTCGAGAATCTGCTCGACCTCGACGTACTCGTGGGCCTGGCTGCTCATCGGGAGCACGCTCCCGCTCGGTAGCTGCGCCTTGGACGCGCCGGGGTGGAGTTCGATGAAGGTCTCGCCGATGACGGTGCGCAGCCGGATGTCGAACCTCGTGTCCCGTGGGAGGGGCGCTTGATCGTCGTTGATCGCCATGCCGATGACGGCACGGCGACCCTGGAGCCGGACGGTCTTGACTCGGCCGACCTGCAAACCGGCGATCCGCACCTCGTTGCCCGGAGCTACCGACACCGCCGTTGGCGCGAGTAGGGTCGTTGTGTAGGAGCGGCCGCCGATCGAAGGGGCGGAGCCACCGCTCAGCAACAGCGCGGTGAGAAACACCCCCGCCACCAGGGCCGCGGCCAGGATCGTTACGACGCTTGAGCGCATCCTGATCATCAGGGGGTGTCCACCTTGGGGAGCCCCGGCGAGCACCCGGGGGCTGGGTAGGTGTTGGGCTCCTTCAGGCCGCCCGCCGAGTTCAGGCTCATCACCGCGTTGCCGCGGGGGAAGAGGCCACGGCCGTCGTCGAACTTCGCAACGGACGCAGTCCACTGGAAGAACGCGTTGATGGCGTACGTGCAGCCGGCGATGGAGTTGGTCACGTGGTTGACGTCGCCTACCTGCGGCGCGAGGGCTCGGAGCCCGTCGTGAAGCTGCGCCGACAGCGGCCGCAGCGCCGAGGCCAGCGGCGTCAGCCGCCGCACTGGCTGGCGCAGGCGCTGGAGGGCGGGATCGGCATCGCCACTCAGGCGCCGGAGGCTGGACAGCGCGCCCGGCAGGCGATCGGCCACCGGTTTCAGGTCGCTCAGCGCCGTGTCGACGTCGCCGACGACGCCGCGGACGGCCGCGAAGCTCGAGTCGAGCTCGCGCAATGCCGGCGGCAGGCGCTGCAGCGTTGCGTCGAGCGCGCCGGAGGACCGCGCGAGCGTCGTCGTGGCCAGCGCGCCCTCGGTTACGAGCCGGCGCAGCTCGCGGTCGCGGCGCCCGAGCTCGGCGGTGAGGGTCGCGGTGCTCGTGACGAGCCGGCGGGTGAGGTCGGCACGGACGCCGAGCTGCCGTGAGACCCCGGCCACGGACTCCAGGAACGGGACAACCTGCACGAAGGCCTCCCGCAGGTCCGCGCCCCGGCCGCTCAGGCCGCCCCCGAGCTCGCGGAGGGTGACGGCGAGGCGCCTTCGGACGGTCGGCGCGAACGCGGAGAGCACCTCCTCGGCCTGGACGGCGACCTGCGTCTGGGTCGCCGGCAGCGGCTGATCCGCTGTGGCGGCACCGGCCCCCGGTGTGCCCCGGTCGACGATGTCCAGGTACATGTTCTCAAGCGCCGTCCCAGGGCGCAGCTCGGCCCGAGCATTGCGGTAGATGGGGCCATAGCGCGACTGAAGGTCGGTCGTCAGGACGGCGGCGCCGTGCTTGATGGCGACCTTGTTGATCGTCCCGATCTCGACGCCGCGGAGCATGACCGGGTTACGTCCGGCAGTCACCGACGACGCCGATGGCACGGTGAACCGGACGATGTGCCGCTGGCGCAGCGCGCCGGTGCCGACGTTGGAGATGATGACCAGCCAGGCGGCGAGGCCCACGACCGCCCCGACGGCCAGGAACGCCAGCGGGCGGATCGAGCGCTTGACCTCGACGGCCAGGCGCGCGCGGTTCATGCGCTCAGTGAGGCGCTTCTCGATTCCGGACACGACTACTTCGCCCCCGCCGGCTTCAGGACGCGCCCGAGCGCGGCGAACAGCGCCTCGCACGAGATGCGCTCCTCGGCGGTCGGGTCGGTCAGCGCGGTCCGGCATGGCAGGCTGTCGAAGCTCGTCTCGCTCAGGCTTGCCGTGAAGCGCAGGAAGTTGTTGCTCTTGTCGAAGCTGGCGAACGCCCCGTCCAGGCCGGCCACAGCCGGTCCGATCATCTCGTAGCCGGTGTGCCCGCTCTCGGGCGACTTCTCGGCTAGGCCCGGCAGGATCTTGTTGGCCAGCCGCAGGACGCTTGGCTTGATGTCCTCCAGCAGAGGGCCGCCCGCCTGCGACGCCGCGGCGAGCGACGACGCGGCGGGCCGCAGCTGCGCGAGCAGCGGCTGCGCGTCGTCGAGCAGCCGGCGGGCATGGATGAGCGTGGTACGTAGCCGGGTGGCCGCCGGAGCCAGCGGCGCAGCGGAGTCGTCGAAGCGATCCAGTAGCGGGTCCGCGAGGGTCAGCGTCTTGCCCAGGCGCTGAGCGGTGCGCCGCACCCGCGGCAGCACGGCGTGCGCGCTGATCAGCGATTCACGGATTTCGCCTCGGCGGTGTGCGGTCACCGCAAATGTCCGCGCCGCGCCCTCCACGAGCGCCCGCGCTGCGTCGTCGGGCGCGTTCAGGGCGGAGACGGTCTGCGCTGTGTCGTGCACGAGCCGGGCCAAGTCGCCGTCGCGCTGGCCGCGAACGGCACCGAATCCCTTCTCGATTGGCGGGGCCGTGTCCGCCATGGCCTGCAGGGCGGCGTCGGGGACCGCAGGATCCTGCAGCGTGCGCGGAAGCTCGGTCAGCATATGGCGCAGGCCGTTCCCGGGCCGCCCGGAGAGCACGGACGTCACGTCCTCCAAGAGCACCTGGGTGTTCGTCTGGGCCAGCCCGAGCGCCCGCGTCGCGAGCTTGGACCTGCCGGGCGTGCCGGGGTCCAGGTCGACGACGAACCCGGCGCCGAACAGGCTGCGCCAGCGTGAGGTTGCGTGGGCGTCGGCGTACAGCGGGAGCGCGTCGTCGCTCACCGACATCCGGACCGTGGCGCTGCGGCCGCCAGGATCCGTGGTTATCTGGGAGACCTCGCCGACCTGCACGCCGCGGACGCGCACCGGGTCGCCCTTCCCGAGCGTCTGCGCGTCCGCGAACACCGCGGTGATCGTGTGCCCGCCGGGCGCGGTGAGGCGCGCGGGCAGCTGCATGAAGACGATGGCGAGCAGCCCGAAGCCGACCAGGAGTCCCACCGCCCCGCGGACGGCCTTGTCGTGCCGCAGCGCCCTCATCCGCCGCTCCCGTAGGTGTGCGGCGGGACCGAGAACTTGCACGGCGGCGGGTACTTCTGCCCGTCGGCGGGATTGGGCGGCGGGGTGCCGAGGTTCGAGACCGACTCCGCGCTGCCGATCACCGTGAAACGCAGGGAGGTCTGCGGCCCGATCGACGTTCGGCCGCCGGGAACGCCCTGATTCAGGACGCTGCGCATGTTGTCGCCGAAGTCGATGAAGTCGCAGCCGTGCTCTCCGAAGCGCACCACCACCGGGTTCACCTGGACGATCACGTGGCGCAGCGGCCCGAGCAGGGGGGACAGGCCGCTCGTCACGCGCAGCAGCGCGGGCACCGCCGGCCGTAGCTTCCGCAGCAGCACCCGCGAGCGCCGCAGCGGCGCCGGAGCATCCATGAGCAGCCGCGTCGCCGCGCGCAGGCCGAGAGGCGCCCGGGCTAGTGCCACGTTGGCGGCGGTGGCCAGCTCGCCGACGGACGTCAGCAGGCGCCGGCCGTCGCTCAGGCCCCTGTCAGCCTCCAGCAGCGCCGACGGCGCGACGTCCAGCGCCGCCCTCAGGGCCTCGCGGCGGTCGACGAACGGAGCGAGCGCTCGCGCCGTGGGGTCGAATCCACGGGCGATGTCCTCCCGCGCCTCCGACAGGGGAGCCATCAGATCGTCGACTGCGGGCAGCAGCCGGCGCACGGCCCCGGGACGGGTGTCGAGCGTGTCGATGAGGCCGTGCATGTCCGCGAGCGCGGCCGGGGTCCGGCGCAGCGTGTCGTTGAGCTCACGACCGCGGCCGAGGAACCCGGTGCCGAGGGCAGTGACGGTCGAGCGCAGGCCGCCGCGGGTCTGCGTGTCGAACGTGTCGAGCGCGTCGGTGAGACCCAGGGTGATCGGATTGGACGCCTCGTGGACCGTGCCGCCGGACGGCAGCGGGCGCGCGCTGTTGCCCAGTTGTAGCTCGACGAAGCGGGCGCCAAGGACTCCCTTGCCACGGATCGCCGCCGTGGTGTCGATTGGCAGGTCGCCGACGCTCGGGTCGAGCTTCAGCCGGACGTGCGCGCGCCCGTGATCGCTCGAGACGCTCGTGACCTCGCCGAGCCGCACGCCCCTTGCCCGCACCTCGCTGTGGATGCGCAGGTTTCCAACGTCGGGCAGCGAGGCGGTGATGGTCCGGTACCCGAGCAGCGGCACCTGGCGTGGCGCCCTGACGGTGATCACCGTGTACAGCCCGATCAGGCCGAAGACCACCGCGGCGCTCAGGAGGATCGACGCGGTGCTCCTGCTGTCGCGCCGGCGGCTGCGTCGTGGGCTCGGCAGGAGGCTCATGGCTTCAGGAGGAAGTCGAGGAGGCGGGGGTCGAGTAGCCCGTGAACCCGGTCGTCGTCCCCGCCCGGAAGGCGGGAGGTGAGGTCGTTGAGGATCTTCGGGAGGGTCGGCACCTTCGGCGCCGAGGACGGGCCGGCGGCGGCCGGGCGGCCCGGGTCCGGCGCG
>JAOPZD010000316.1 GCA_025964295.1 Conexibacter sp. | reverse complement strand
CAACGCGATCTCAACAGCGTTGGGGGACAGTCCCCCAACGGGGTCTCAACAGTGTTGGGGGACTGTCCCCCAACGTGGGCTAATGGTGGGTTGCCGTGGGCGCGGCGAGGCGTGTTGGCGACGCGCGGCCGCGGAGGGTCTCGGTCGCCCCGAGCGTCCAGCGGTGCACCTCGGCCTCGTCGTCCGCGCGTTGCAGCGCCGCCTCGGAGGCCAGGACGCGGCCGTCGTGCTGCTTGGCCAGCTCGGTCAGGCGCGAGGCCTCGTTGACGGGGTCGCCGATGACGGTGTACTCGAAGCGCTGCTGGGCGCCGATGTTGCCGGCCACCGCGGTCCCGGCCGAGACGCCGATGCCGACGTCGCACTGCGGGACCTCGTCGGCCAGCCGCTCGCGCAGCAGCCGCGCCGCCCGCAGCGCCGCGCCGGCCGCGTCGTCGTGGGGCAGCGGTGCACCGAAGACGCACAGCGCGGCGTCGCCGACGAACTTGTTGACCGAGCCGCCCTCCTCGTCGACGACGTCGACCACGACGCAGAAGAAGTCGTTGAGCAGCTCGACCACCTCGGCCGGCGGGCGCTGGTGGGCCAGCTCGGTCGAGCCGACCAGGTCGATGAACAGCACCGCCACCTCGAGCTCCTCGCCGCCGAGCGTGATCCCCCGGTCCAGCGCCTGGCGCGCGACGTCCTCGCCGACCTGGCGGCCGAAGAGGTCGCGCAGCTCCTCGCGCTCGCGCAGCCCGCCCACCATCTGGTTGAAGCCGGCCTGCAGCAGCCCGACCTCGCTGCCGTCGTAGACGTCGACCTCGACGTCCTGGTCGCCGCCCTGCACGCGCCGGATCGCCCGGCGCACGGACTCCAGCGGGTCGGCCAGCGAGCGGGCGGCCAGCGCCGTCATCGCCACGCCGACGACGAGCGCCACGCCGCCCAGCGCGACGCCGGTGATCGCCACGCGGTCGGCGGTCGCGTCGATGACGCCGAGCAGCTCGCCGGCGCCGACGAGCGTGATGCCGAGCACCGGCACGCCGGTCCCCAGCGCCCAGGTCAGGATCAGCCGCGTGGTGATGCCCGGCAGCGCGGGGTCCTCCGGCACCTGCTGGGCCAGCGCCCGCGCCGCGACCGGCCGCAGGACGCGCTGGGCCAGCAGGTAGGCGAACGCGCTCGTCGCGGCCGCCGCCAGGCCGACGGAGATCGCCACGACCAGCGCCAGCCGATCGCTGTAGCGCGCGTTGACGACCGTGAAGATCACGGCGGCGATGGTCCAGAGCACGGCGTGGACGACCAGGCCGCGCGCCGGGGTCAGCAGGACGATGCGCTGCTCGGCCTCGGTGGGCGGCCGGTCGGCGCGCAGCCAGGCCATGACCGGGCGCAGGAGCCACAGGACCCAGACGATGCCGACAGGGACCGCGAAGGCGAGGTAGGCGCCGAGCCACGCGACGTTGACCCACTTGACGTGCGTGGGGTTGGCGACGGTGGGCACCGGCAGCACCCAGACGTTCAGCGCCAAGACGATCACCGGGCCGATGACGTTGGCGCCGATCATCAGGACCGCGTAGGGGACGGCCAGCCGGCGCTCCAGGTCCGACAGCGAGCCGAGCATGCGGGCGGGAACCTACTTCCTGGCGCGCACGGATCCGCCGGACACCGCACCGACCGCTGTTGACCGCGTGTTCAGTTAGGGTGCCCACCATGTCCCGTGCCCCACGCTCCGCGCTCCTCGGCGCGGCGGCCGCCGCGCTGCTCGCGCTGCTGCCCGCCGTCGCCTCCGCCGCCGACCCCACGCCCTTCGGCCACGCCTGCACGCCCCAGAACGGCGTGCGCTTCTGCCCGACCAGCGACCTCGCGTCGCGGCCCGCCAGCTTCGACGGCACGCCGCTCGACGTCGACGTCACGCTGCCCGCTACGGGGACCGGCCCGTTCCCGACGATCCTGCTCCTGCACGGCCTCGGCGGCGACAAGACGTCGTTCGAGTCGACCTCCGGCGAGAAGGGCTACACGAACTGGTTCTTCGCCCAGCAGGGCTACGCCGTCGTCACGCCGACGGCGCGCGGCTTCGGCAACTCGTGCGGCAGGCCGGAGTCCCGGACCGCGGCCTGCGCGGCGGGGTGGACCCGCCTGGGCGACATGCGCTACGAGGTGCGCGACATCCAGACGCTCGTCGGCCAGCTCGTCGACCAGGGCGTCGTCAGGCCCGACGCGATCGGCTCGACGGGGATCTCCTACGGCGGCGGGTTCTCCACCATGCTGGCGTTCCTCAAGGACCGCGTGCGCCTGCCCGACGGCAGCTACGCGCCGTGGACGAGCCCGAAGGGCACGCCGATCTCGCTGACCGCCGCGTGGCCGCGCTGGCTGTGGTCCAACGGCGAGTCGATCTTCACGCGCAACGGGCGCGGCCCGTGGTCGCGCACGCCCACCGGCGTCGAGGCGCAGGCCTACGCGGGCGGCATCTTCGGCGTCGCGCTGAGCGGCTTCGTCGCGCCGACCGGCGGCGACCTGTCGACCGACATCAACCACTGGAAGGCCCAGCTCGACAGCGGCAAGCTCGGCTCCGACGTCCAGCCGACGCTCGACAACGCCTACAACTACCACGGCGTCGCGGGCGTCCCGGGCACGCCGAGCCCGCTCCTGCTGCAGTCCGGCTGGACGGACGCGCTGTTCCCGGTCGGCCAGTCGCTGGGCGCCTACGACCACATCCGCGCCCAGAGCAGGACCGCGCCGGTGGCGCTGCAGGTCGGCGACCTCGGCCACGCGCCCGGCGCCAACCACGCCAAGGACGTCGCCGCGCTCGACGCCCAGGGCCTGTCGTACTTCAACGCCTGGCTGAAGGGCGCGGGCACCAAGCCGGCGCCCGGCTCGGTCACCGCCTACACGATGACCTGCCCGCCGACGGCCGCCGCGGGCGGCGGTCCGTTCAAGGCCTCGTCCTTCGCGGGGCTGGCCCGGAGCACGGTCGCCTTCGGGTCCACCAAGGCGCTGAAGATCACCTCCAAGGGCGCGAGCGCGAAGCTGGCCGCCGAGCTGTCGCCGCTGTCGGCCACGGGCTCGCACTGCGCCGCGCACGCGGTCGACAGGACGAGCAGGGCCGTCCTCGGCGTCACGTCCAAGGGCCAGACGCTCATCGGTCAGACGGTCATCACCGGCAAGGTGGCGGTCAAGGGCCGCTACGGCCAGCTCGACGCCCGCGTCTGGGACCGCAACCCCAAGACGGGCAAGCAGCAGCTGATCGACCGCGGCGCCTACCGGCTCAAGGACAACGAGAAGGGGTCCTTCCGCTTCACGCTGGACGGCAACGGCTGGAAGTTCCCCAAGGGGCACCGGATCGTCGTCGAGCTGCTCGGCCGCGACGCCCCGACCTACGGGCCCAGCCCGGCGGCGTTCAGCGCGACGCTGACCAGGGTCAAGGTGGCGCTGCCGGTCCGCTGAGGGCAGACTGCGGGGCGTGATCGCGCATCACGTCTCGCCGGCGGGTGACTGGGAGTCGGTCACCCGCCCGCCGCACCCGGCGCTCGCGCCGCTGGTGCACCGCGGGTACGTCGGCTACGTCGAGCACGGCGGGCCGCTGCGGCGGCTGGAGACGCCGCACGAGGCGATCACGGTGATCGTCAACCTCGGGCCGCCGATCGCCGTGCTCGGCTGGGGCGCGCAGCGGTCGTTCGTGGCCGGGCTGCACGACCGCGCCGTGGTCACCGAGCACGCGGGCGAGCAGTGCGGGATCCAGCTCGACCTCACCCCGCTGGGCGCGCGGATGCTGTTCGGGCTGCCGATGCGCGAGCTCGCGCGGCGCGTGGTCGACCTCGGCGCGCTGGTGCCCGACGCGGTCGTGGAGCGGATGGGGCAGACGGCGGACTGGGCGGCGCGCTTCGCCGCGCTGGACGCCTTCCTGCTGGCGCGGCTGGACCGCGCGGTCGCGCCGCGCCCCGACGTGGCGTTCGCGTGGGGGCGGCTGCGCGAGACCCATGGCGCGGTCGGGGTCGCGCAGCTGTGCGCCGAGCTCGGCTGCTCGCGCCGGCACCTGAGCGCGCGCTTCGGCGACGAGGTCGGCCTCGGGCCCAAGGCGGTCGGGCGGATCCTGCGCTTCCGGCGCGTCCTCGAGCTGCTGGCGCGCGCCGACGGCGCGGCCCGGCTGGGGGAGATCGCGGCGGCCGGCGGCTACTGCGACCAGCCGCATCTGAACCGCGACTTCCGCGAGCTGGCGGGCTGCACGCCGGGCGAGTACCTGGCGCGGGTGCTCCCGGGCGGGCGCGGCGTCGCGGGCTGATCGCGCCGCGCCGCGGCGCGCCGTCGTTCCCATTCGTCCAAGACGGCGGGACCGCACCGGCGTAGTCTCGCCGACCATGGCCACCATCATCCCGACGTTCCGCTATGACGACGCCCACGCGGCGATCGCGCTCCTCAAGGACGCGTTCGGCTTCGAGGAGCACGCGGTCTACGAGGACGGCGGCGTCGTCGTGCACGCCGAGCTCAAGCTCGGCGACGCCTACATCATGCTCGGGCAGGCCCGTGAGGCCAGCGCCGAGTTCCCGAACGGGCCGACCACGACCTACGTGGTGATCGCCGACCCCGACGCCCACCACGCCCGCGCGGTCGCGGCCGGCGCGGAGATCGTGCGCGAGCTGACCGATCAGGACTACGGCTCGCGCGAGTACGCCGCCAAGGACCCCGGCGGCAACGTCTGGTCGTTCGGCACGTACCTGCCGCATTGAGCGCCCTTGCGCCGGACGGGGTAGTGCGGTACCTTGATCGGCGGCCCTAGGGGCCATCGCATGCGTGACGTGATCTGACAGCCGCCCCGAGCACGACCGGACCCGGACTTCTCTCCGCGTCGGTCGCGCGTCGCTGTCGCCTCGATCTCGTCCCTCTCCCCAGTAGGAGCCCCGCATGCCGTCGACCCTTCTCGACGCCCGCAGCATCACCCGCCATCACGGCGCCCGCACGATCCTCCAGGACGTCGACCTCCGCGTCGACGCCGCGACGCGCCTCGCGCTCATCGGCCCCAACGGCTCCGGCAAGTCTACGCTGCTGCGGATCCTGGCCGGCGTCGAGGCGCCCGACGGCGGGACCGTCCAGCGCTTCGGCACCGTCGGGTACCTGCCGCAGCTCGCCGACGAGGCCGGCGGCGGCGACGTCTCGGTGCGCGCGACGATCCTCGAGCGCCTCGGCGTC
>JAOPZD010000314.1 GCA_025964295.1 Conexibacter sp. | reverse complement strand
GCCTGCTTCGAGCGCCTCGGCGCGCCCGGCTGGGACGCGCTGGCCGCCGTCGTCGGCCACGCCCGCGCCGCGGGCCTCTTCGTCCTGGCCGACGGCAAGCGCGGCGACATCGACGTCACCGCCACCGCCTACGCCCAGGGCTTCCTCGGCGCGACGCCGATCGCCGCCGCGACGCCGGCGGCCGGCGCACGGGACGACGCAGCCGCCGCCGTCCCCGGCCTCGGCGCCGACGCGCTCACCGTCAACCCCTACATGGGCCTCGACACGCTGCGCTCCTTCGCCGCCGTCGCGCGCCCGGCCGGCGCCGGCCTCTTCGCGCTGGTGCGCACCTCCAACCCCGGCGCCGCCGACCTCGAGGACGAGCCGCTGGCCCGCGGTGGCGCCGTCTGGGAGCGGGTCGCCGAGCTGGTCGCCGAGCTCGGGGCCGAGCACCGCGGGCCGGAGTCCGGGCTCGCCGACGTCGGCGCCGTCCTCGGCGCCACCCGGCCCGAGCACCTCGCCCGCGCTCGCGAGCTGCTGCCCCACGCGATCTTCCTGCTGCCCGGCGTCGGCGCCCAGGGCGGGCGCGTCGAGGACCTCGCCCCGGCCTTCGCGCCCGGCCGTGCGGCCGGCCTGGTCACCGCCTCGCGCTCGATCGTGCGCGCCCACGAGCAGCCCGGCGCGACCTCCCCGGACCCGGCCTCCGCCGCCCGCGCCGAGGTCGAGCGCCTGCGGTCCGCCGCCTGGGCGCTGGGCTGAGCACGACTCCAGCCGGGCCTGAGGCATCCAGACCGGCGCTGCCCATATCCTGGAACCAGATGCGCCGTCGCTCTCCCGCCCGCTGGCTGGCTCCGCTGGCCCTCCTGGCCTGTGCGTTCGCCATCTACACCGTGGTCGACCACGAGCTGCTCTCCAGCGACTCCAAGTCGAAGTCCACGTCGTCGGGCACGACCACCGGCGCGACGACCGGCACCGGCACGTCGACGTCGAAGACCAAGACCACCAAGAAGGCTAAGTCCTACACGGTCAAGGCGGGCGACTCGCTGTCGACGATCGCCTCCAAGGAGAACGTGGACGTGGCGGCCCTCCAGGACGCCAACCCCAACGTCGACGCGTCGGCCCTGCACCCCGGCCAGAAGCTGAAGCTCCCGCGATGAGCCGCCTGACGTCCGCACTCCGGCGGGCGGCGCTGGGGGCGGTCGTCGCCGCCCTCGCCGTTGCCGCCCCCGCCGGGGCCGCCACGAAGACGAGCACGACGAAGACCGCCACGACGCCCGCGGCGACCGCCACCGCCACGACATCCGTGGCCGCCACCACCGGCGCCGCGACGACGGCCAAGGCCGCCCCCCAGATCCGCGCCCCCGCCGCGATCCTCGTCGAGCCCGCCACCGGCGACATCGTCTTCCAGCGCAACGCCAACCAGCGCCGCCCGATCGCGTCCACGACCAAGCTGATGACCGCGCTGGTCACGCTCGAGCACGCCTCGCTCGACGACGTGATGACCACCATCAACTACCACGGCTCGGCGGTCGAGTCGCTGGCCGGCTTCCGCGGCGGCGAGCGCGTCACCGTCCGCGACCTCCTGCGCGCCCTGCTGATCACCAGCGCCAACGACGCCGCCGCGACGCTCGCCACCCGCGTCGCCGGCTCCGAGCGCGCGTTCATCGCGATGATGAACGCCAAGGCCCGCCAGCTGAAGCTCACCAACACCCACTACGACAACCCGATCGGCCTTGACGGGCGCGGCAACTACTCGACCGCGACCGACCTCGCCAAGCTCACGCTGATCCTGCGCCGCAACGCGTTCTTCCGCGAGACGACCGACCTGCGCAGCGTCACGCTGAAGTCCGGCGCCCACCCGCGGACGTTCGCCAACCGCAACCTGCTCGTGCGCAACGTCCCGGCGGTCAACGGCGTCAAGACCGGCCACACCAACACGGCGGGCTACATCCTCGTCGGCTCGGCCTCGCGCGCCGGCATCACGGTGATCAGCGTGGTCCTGGGCGACCCGAGCGAGGGCGCCCGCGACGCGGACTCCCTCGACCTCCTCAAGCTTGGCCTCGCCCGCTACCACGTGGTCACCGCCGTCAAGAAGGACCAAGTCGTCGGTCACGCCGCGCTGTCGCACCGCGACGAGCAGGTCGACCTCGTCTCCGGCGCGACCGTCCGGCGCACGACGCGCCGCGGCGACAAGCTCGTCGTCACCGTCGAGGGCGCGCCGGCGACGATCGACGGCCCGCTGCCCAAGGGCGCGCGCGTCGGCACGGTCGTCGTGACCCAGCGCGGGAAGGTCGTCGCGCGCGTGGCGCTGCAGACCGCCGACCCCGTCGACGCCGCCACGTTCTTGGACCGCCTGCGCGACTGGCTCGGCAGCCCGGTGACCCTCGTCCTGCTGGCGGCCTTCGCCGTCTGTAGCCTCTACCTCGTGCTGCTCCGGCGGCGCGCGGTGCGGCGCAGGCAGAGTCGGCGCACCGGCAGAGGGGCACCCGTCGCGTGATCATCACCGTCACCCTGAACGCCGCGATCGACAAGTCGCTGTCCGTGCCGAACTTCCGGCTCGGGCGTCGGCATCGCACCGTTGAGCAGCGCACGGCCGCCGGCGGCAAGGGCGTCAACATCGCCCGCGCGCTGAAGACCCTCGGCCAGCCGGTCATCGCCACGGGCTTCGCCGGCGGGCCCACGGGCACGCGGATCGTCGACCAGCTCACCGAGGAGTCGATCCTCAACGACTTCGTCCGGATCCGCGAGGAGTCCCGGACCAACACCGCGGTCTATGACCCCACCAACGGCCAGCAGACCGAGATCAACGAGCGCGGGCCCGCCGTCTCGGCCAAGGAGATCGAGCTCTTCCGCGACAAGCTGCTCTACCTGGCCCGCGGCGCCGACATGGTGGTCATGGCCGGGTCGCTGCCGCGCGGGGTGGACGCCGACATCTACGCGGGCCTGATCCGCGAGCTGCGCAAGGCCAACGTCCTGACGGTCATCGACACCGACGGCGAGCCGCTGCGCCACGCGGTGCGCGCCGAGCCCGACGTGATCTCCCCGAACGTCCTCGAGGCCGAGGAGCTCGTCGGCCACGAGTTCAACGACGACGAGGACCGCCTGATCGCCGTGGGCGAGATGGTCGAGCAGGGCGCCCACGAGGCGGTCATGACGCTCGCCGACGGCTGCGTCGCGTGCATGCGCGTCGACGGCCACCGCCAGCGCTTCCGCGTCGCGGTCCCGGTGCGCGAGGCCGTCGCGGGCGTCGGCGCGGGCGACGCGTTCCTGGCCGGCTACGTCGCCGCGCGCTACTCCGGCAAGCCGCCCGCCGACTGCCTGGCCTACGGCGTCGCGTGCGGCGCCGAGTCCACGCAGCACCTGGGCGCCGGGCTCGTCGACCCGCGCGGCGTCGACCGGCTGCTCTCCGAGGTCGACGTCCAAGAGCTGTCGGCGCCCGCCGAAGTGACCTAGGCGGCTTGCGCCGGAGGCCGCCGGACGGCCCGCGGTTCGGTTCCGTACGACCCCGTTGCTACCATCGCTGGGGCGTGACTGGTTGCCGCCACCCCACGCCGTTTCGCCCGTCCTGGACCCCGTCTGCACGGGGTCTTTTTGTCCGGCCACAGATTTAGGATTCGCCCATGGAGATCGAGATCGGTCGCGGGAAGAAGGCTCGCCGCGCCTATGGCTTCGACGACATCGCCATCGTGCCCTCGCGGCGCACGCGGGACCCCGACGACGTCGACATCTCATGGAAGCTGGGTGACTACCGCTTCGAGCTGCCCGTGCTCGCGTCCGCCATGGACGGCGTCGTCTCCCCGCGCACCGCGGGCATCCTCGGCAAGCTCGGTGGCCTGGCGGTCCTGAACCTCGAGGGGATCTTCTCCCGCTACGAGGACGCCGACGTGCAGCTCGAGCGCATCGCGCAGCTCCCGAAG
>JAOPZD010000281.1 GCA_025964295.1 Conexibacter sp. | reverse complement strand
GCGCCAGGCGCCCCGCGCCGCATCGCCACACCCCGACGCACCGGCGTGCGGTATACCCGCACGCCAATGCCCTCCGACGTCGAGCTGTACCAGCGCACCTACTCGACCCTGCTGCGATCGCGGGGCGAGACGAAGCTGCGGATCCTGGAGTCCTCGCACATCGCGATCGAGTCCTCGCTGCATCCGCTGGCGGGGGCGGAGGAGCTCGACCTCGGCGCGTTCCTCTACGCGACGCAGCGGCTGCCCGCGCACATCTACCAGGGCCGCGTGATCGTGATGGGCCAGGAGGAGGAGCAGTTCGCGACCGTCGGGCTGCCGCTCAACGACTGGCCGACGACCGAGGCGCCGGCGCGGCGGCGGCAGTGGCACGAGGGCCCCGACGGGCAGTGGGGCGTCCTGCTGTCCTCGACCTCGGACGTCGACGACCTGATCCCGACGCTCGTCGCCTACCAGATCGAGTGGAACAAGCTGCGGCGCAAGCTCAACGCGATCGGCTGGCCGCGGCCGCAGGGCCTGCCCGGCGCGGCGGAGTGCGCGCGGGTGCTCGGCGGCAGCGTCGAGGACTGGGAGCGCCTGCAGGAGGCGTGGGGCACCGCGTTCGCGCGGCGCCTCGGCGAGGTCGCCGCGACCAACCTGAGCCTGCGCGTCCGGATGCTCGGCGGCTCGCAGGTCTCCTACGCGCGGCTGACCCGCCGCTGGTGGGCGCCGGTGGCCAAGACGCTGGACAACGGCGGCATCGGCAACGCGCCCATCTACTTCGTCTCGTCCAACACCCACTCCTTGGTCAACCTGCTCTCCGGCGACGCCCGCGCGCGGGAGGCCGCGCTGGTCGACTGGGTCGAGCGCGCCGGCCCGCGCGACCTCAAGGACGAGCTCACCGCCTTCCGGGAGGAGCGCACCGCCGGCTCGTGGAACAACTTCCTCTACTTCCTGGCCCGCGAGCAGGCGATCTCCGAGCCCGGCCCGCAGTCGCGCCGCCAGGCCGAGGCCCGCGGCGGGATCGTGCACCTCAACGCCGAGTCCGGCCTGCGCGTCGCCGCGCAGGTGCTCCCGCTGGCCAGGCTCGACCCCGCGGCGCTGGACGACCGCCTCGGCGACGTCGACGCCGAGGCCCTGCGCAGGTCCAACGCGGTGATCGTCAACATCGACTACCCGCTCGGCCTCGCGGCCTACAACATCCTGCGCGAGATCACCGAGGACCGCGAAACGCTGCGCGGCGTCTTCGTCCTCGGCAAGGCCGCGACGCTCAACGCCGACGTCGGCGACGTGATGATCTCCAACACGATCTACGACGAGCACTCGAGCACGACCTACTGGCTCGACAACGCCTTCGACTTCGACGACATCGCGCCGTACCTGCGCTTCGGCAGCGGTCTCGACAACCAGCGCGCGGTCACCGTCCGCTCCACCTTCCTGCAGAACCGCAGCTACCTGGACCGCTACTACCGCGAGGCCTACACCGTCGTCGAGATGGAGGCCGGGCCCTACTGCGACGCGGTCTATGAGATCTCCGAGCCCGACCGCTACCCGGCCGGCGAGCAGGTCAACTTCTCCAAGCTGCCGATCGACTTCGGGATCGTCCACTACGCCTCGGACACGCCGTTCACGCAGGCCCGCACGCTGGGCGCGCGCGGCATGAGCTACTACGGCATGGACTCGACCTACGCGACGTCGATCGCGATCCTCAGACGTGTCTTCGCCTTGGAAGGTGCGCTCTCGTAGGACCCTGGGTACGTCTCCTGGTGGAGAGGAGGCTGCCAACCAATGGGCATCGCCATGCTGCGCGAGCAGGCCAGCGGCCTGACGCGCGACCAGCGCAACGCGTTCCTCGCCGCCTGGCTGGGCTGGGCGATGGACGCCTTCGACTACTTCCTGCTGGTGTTCGTCATCAGCGAGGTCGCGGCGGACTTCGGGACCACGAAGACCCACGTCGCGGTGGCCACGACGCTGACGCTCGCGGCGCGCCCGATCGGCGCCGCCCTGTTCGGCTACTGGGCCGACCGCAAGGGCCGGCGCATGCCGCTGCTCGTCGACGTCCTGTTCTACTCGGTCGTCGAGTTCGCCACCGGCTTCTCGACGTCGCTGACGATGCTGCTCGCCCTGCGGTTCCTGTACGGGATCGGGATGGGCGGCGAGTGGGGCCTGGGCGCCTCGCTGGCGATGGAGAAGATCCCGCCCGAGAAGCGCGGCTTCTGGTCCGGCGTCCTGCAGCAGGGCTACCCCGTCGGCTACCTGTTCGCGGCCGTCGCGTTCTTCGTCGTCGAGCCGATCGGCGGCTGGCGCGCGCTGTTCATGGTCGGCGCGATCCCCGCGCTGCTGGCGGCGTTCATCCGGATGCGCGTCGGCGAGTCCGAGGCGTGGGCGGCGACCAAGGCCCGCGAGCGCGAGACCCGCGTGGGCTGGCGCGACGTCATGCTGCGCCCGCAGGTCCTCAAGCGGTTCGGCTACCTCGTGCTGCTGATGGGCGCGTTCAACTTCATGTCGCACGGCACCCAGGACTTCTTCCCCACCCTCCTGCAGGACGACTTCGGCGCCGGCCACACCACCACGGTCGTCGTGGCGATCATCTACAACATCGGCGCGATCGTCGGCGGCGCCTACTTCGGCGCGATGTCGCAGTCCTTCGGGCGCAAGAAGACCATCATCCTGTGCTCGCTGTGCGCGCTGCCGATCGTCCCGCTGTTCGCGTTCGCGCCGTCGCTGGGCCTGATCACCGCGGGCGCGTTCCTGATGCAGCTGTTCGTCCAGGGCGCGTGGGGCGTGATCCCGGCGCACCTGTCCGAGCTCTCGCCCGACGAGGTCCGCGGCTTCTACCCCGGCGTGACCTACCAGCTGGGCAACGTCCTGGCGGCCGCCAACCTGCCGCTGCAGACATGGATCGCCTCCAAGCACGGCGGCGGGACGGCGCTGGCCGTGGTCATCGCCCCGGTGCTGATCATCACCGCGCTGCTCACGAGCCTGGGCAGCGAGGCGCGCGGGATCCGGTTCGGCGGCGCGGAGGGCACGGAGGCGCCCGATCCGGATCGCGAGGGGCGCTTCGCCCGCGACGGCGAGGGCGCGCGGCT
>JAOPZD010000264.1 GCA_025964295.1 Conexibacter sp. | reverse complement strand
CGGCCGCCCCGGGCACGTAGCGGAAGCCCGCCGGCAGCAGCGGGACGAGCACGCGCTTGGCGTACTCGGCGCCGCCGCGCAGCGCGATCGCCCGCGCCGGATCCCACGAGAAGCCGTAGCCGCGCCGGATGCCGCGCGGCAGCAGCCCCACCGTGATGAAGTTGGCCAGCTCGACGAGCGGGCGGACCTTCAGCCCGACCGGCGGGCGCAGCACGACGTCGATGCCGACCTCGCGCGCCGTGGGCGTCACCTTGAGGTCGCCGGAGCGCAGCATCCCCGACATGTAGGCCTCGAACTCGGCCCACGTCTGCGGCATGTCGGCGTCGCGCAGGCCGAAGAGCCGGCCGATCACGCGGTAGTCGCGCCAGTACGCGTCGCGCTCCTCAGCGGTCAGGCCCGTGACGTAGCGCTCGTAGACCAGGACGGCGGAGTCGACCAGGCACGCGACGATCCACAGCAGCAGCTCCGGGTCGTCGGCCGCCCACGGCGTCCCGGCGGGGAAGCGCCCGGCCGCCTGCGGCAGCGTCCCGCGCGCCCGCGCGTGCATGGCGCGCACGCGCCGGGTCCTGCGGTCGGCGTCGGCCTTGGACCCCCAGGCGACGGCGTCCAGCACCTCGGCGGTGCGGCGCAGGCGCACGTAGGGATCGTCGAGCGAGCCGGTCGCCATGAAGAACCCCTCGAACGCGACGGGGTGGGCGCCCATCATGAGCAGGGCGCGCGGACCCGACAGCGCGACGACCTTCTCGCGGTGGACGCGGCGCAGCAGCGAGGCGTCGGTGAAGTAGGTGGAGGTGGCGTTGGTCACGGTGATCTCTGACACCGGTACGGCCGTCTACCCTGTCAGAGATGCCTGCCGCCGCCTATGAAGGGAAGGAGTGCGTCTGCCAGTTCAAGCGCGGGGTCTGCGACCAGACCTGCGTGCGCGACATGCTGGACACGCCCTTCTACATCGCCTGCCTGAAGCTGCGCGGACGCCGGTGCCTGGTCATCGGCGGCGGGGACCTCGGCCTGGAGAAGGCCGAGGGCCTGCTCGCCTGCGACGGCGACGTCACGGTGATCTCGCCCGCGGTGGGTCCCGAGCTCGAGGCGCTGGCGCGCGAGGGCTCGATCCGCTGGGAGCAGCGCGCCTACGCCGGGCCCGAGGACCTCGAGGGCATCTTCATGGTCATCGCGTGCACCGACGACACCGACACCAACATCGCGATCTACGAGGACGCCGAGCGCCGCGCGATGCTGGTCAACATCGTCGACGTGCCGCCGCTGTGCAACTTCATCCTCCCGGCGATCGTCCGCACCGGCCCGCTGGCCATCGCGATCTCCACCGCCGGCGCCTCGCCCGCCCTGGCCAAGCGGATGAAGCGCGAGATCAGCGCCCAGTTCGGCGAGGACTACGCGCGCCTGGCCATCATGCTCAACGACGTCCGCGGCTGGGCGAAGGGCACGCTGCCCACCTACCAGGACCGCAAGGAGTTCTTCGAGGCGATCGTCAACGGCTCGCCGGATCCGATCGACCTGATCCGCGCCGGCGACGAGGCGCGGCTGCTCGAGATCATCGAGCAGGCCAAGACGCAGTTCGCGCCGGCGACGGCGTAGCGACCTTGTCCGAGCGCCTCACGCACCTCGACGAGCACGGCGACGCGCGGATGGTCGACGTCTCCGGCAAACCGGTCACCGAGCGGCGCGCGGTGGCGCGGGCGATCGTCCGGATGACGCCGGAGACCGCCCAGGTCGTGGCGGCGGGCGACGCGCCGAAGGGCGATGTCCTGGGCACCGCGCGGCTGGCCGGGATCATGGCCGCCAAGAAGACCGGCGAGCTGATCCCGCTGTGCCATCCGATCGGCCTGGACCACGTCGACGTCGACGCCGCGATCGACACCGCGGCCGGCACGGTCACGCTGACCGCCACCGCGGGCGTGACCGCGCGGACCGGTGTCGAGATGGAGGCGATGACCGCGGCGGCCGTCGCCGCGCTCACCGTCTACGACATGGTCAAGGGCGTCGAGCGCGGCGTGGCGATCGAAGCGGTCGTCCTGCTGGAGAAGACCGGCGGGCGCAGCGGCACCTGGCGACGCTGACCGCGCGCCGACCTCTACGCTGCGGCAGCGATGCGCACCTGCGTGCTGACCGTCTCGACGTCCGTCTCGCGCCGCGCCAGCGAGGACGAGTCCGGACCGCTGCTCGCGCACCTGGCCGAGGAGGCCGGCGCCGACGTCGAGGCGATGGAGGTCGTGCCCGACGACTACGGCCTGATCGAGGACCGGCTGCACCACTACGTCGACGACGGCTTCGCGCTGATCTTCACGACCGGCGGCACCGGCTTCACGCCCGACGACGTCACGCCAGAGGCCACCCGCGCGGTGATCGAGCGCGACGCGCCCGGGATCGCCGAGGCGCTGCGCGCCGAGTCCGCCAAGCACACGCCGATGGGCATGCTCTCGCGCGGCGCGGCGGGCATCGCGCACCGCACGCTGATCGTCAACTTCCCGGGCAGCCCGAAGGCGATCGCGCAGCTCTTCCCCGTCGTCGCACCGGTGCTCGAGCACGCCGTGCGCACGCTGCAGCGCGAGCATGACGGCGGACCCAGCCATTGAGCTGGCGGGGCTGACGCGGCGCCACGGCGACCGCGAGGCCCTCGCCGACGTGTCGCTCACGCTGCCCCGCGGCCAGACGCTCGTCGTCTTCGGCCCCAACGGCGCGGGCAAGACCACGCTGCTGCGCGTGCTCGCCACGCTCCTGCGCCCCCACGGCGGCACCGCGACGGTCCTGGGCTCCGAGCTCCCCGACCAGGGCTGGGCCGTCCGCGGCCGCGTCGGCTTCCTCGGCCACGCCAGCCTGCTCTACCGCGACCTCACCGCGCGCGAGAACCTGCGCTTCCACGCCCGCCTGCACGGCGCCCCGCCCGAGCGGGTCGAGGAGCTGCTCGATGCCGTCGGCCTGACCACGCGCGCCGACGACCCCGTGCACACCTACTCGCGCGGGATGGTCCAGCGCGCCGCGGTCGCCCGCTGCGTCCTGCACGATCCCGAGCTGCTGCTGCTCGACGAGCCCACCGCCAACCTCGACCCGCACGCCGCCGAGCTGGTCGAGCCGCTGATCGGCGCCGCCTCCGGCACCACGCGCGTGGTGACCAGCCACGACCCGGTCGGCGGGCTGCAGGGCGCCGACCTCGCGCTGGGCCTGCGCGCCGGGCGCGCCGAGCTGCTCGCGGCCGCCGCCGCGGTCACCACCGAGCAGATCGGGGCGCTGTACCGGTGACCGCTTCCAAGCCGCCGGCCACGCGCGCCGCCGTCTCCGCGCTGCTGCGCAAGGAGCTGCGCCTGGAGCTGCGCACCTTCCAGGTCATCCCCGCGATGGCGCTGTTCTCGATCACCACGCTGATCGTCTTCCACTTCGCGCTGCAGCAGAACTCGGTCGAGGGCCCGCTGGCCGCCGGCGTCCTCACGGTGACGCTGCTGTTCAGCGCGATCCTCGGCGTCAACCGCCTGTTCGTCGCCGACCACGAGGAGGACGGCTTCGACGGCTTCCTGCTGGCGCCCGTGGACCGCACCGCGATGCTCGTCGCCAAGGCGCTCTCGCTGATGGCGTTCCTGGTCGTCCTGGAGATCATCGCGGTCCCGGCGTTCGACCTGATGCTCCTCGACCCGGATCTGACGTCCCCGAGGGCCCTCGGGCAGACGGTATTAACGCTCGTCTTAGCCGACATCGCGATCGCCGTGGTGGGCACGCTGGTCGGCGCGCTGGCCATCCAGACCCGCGCGCGCGACCTGATCGTGCCCCTGATCGGCCTGCCGTTGCTGCTCCCCGTGGTGATCGGGACGGCGAAGCTCCTCGCGCCGACCTTCGCCGCGGCGGGCGCGGCGGCGCTCCCCGGGCGCTGGGTGGCGATCCTCGGCCTCTATGATCTGGTCTTCGGGCTTCTCGCCTACGCGGTCTTCGACTTCCTCCTCGAAGACTGAGGACCAATGTCCGGCACCCGCCTCCGCCTTCTGTCCGTCGCCACCGTGGTCACCCTGATCACCGGCTACTCCCTGGCCGCCTTCGTCGCGCCGATGGACGCCGACCAGGGCTTCATGCAGAAGATCTTCTACCTGCACGTCCCGATGGCGATCGTGGCGCTGTGCGGGTTCGTGTTCGCCGGGATCTGCGCGATCATGCACCTGCGGACGAACGAGTCCAAGTGGGACCTGCGCGCCTACGTCGCGATCCACGTCTCGATCATCCTCGGCGTCGGCGTCCTGCTGACGGGCGCGATCTGGGCCAAGGCCTCGTGGGGCCACTGGTGGGTGTGGGACGAGCCGACCCTGGTCTCGTTCCTGATCATCTTCCTGCTCTACGCGACCTACACGCCGCTGCGCTTCTCGATCGAGGATCGCGACCGTCAGGCGCGCTACGCCTCGGTCTTCGCGATCACCGCCGGCGCGTTCGTCCCGCTGAACTTCCTGGCCGTTCGCGCGGCGACGTCGCTCGTGCACCCGCGCACGTTCGACTCCGCCAACAACCTCCCGGGCGCGATGCGCTCGGCGTTCCTCGTCTGCTTCATCGGCATGACGCTGCTCTACGTGCTGCTGTGGCAGTACGAGATCGCCCACAAGACCACGGTCGCCCAGCTGCGCGCGCTCAAGCGCAAGCTCGCGGGCGACGACGGCGTCCGCGGACGCCGCTCCGCCGCTCCCGAACTCCAGGTCCGCTAGATGCTCGCCGCCTCGAACACGCTCCCCGACAACGCCGGCTACGTCGCCGCCGCCTACCTCGTGTTCCTGGCGCTGCTGGTGATCTACGTGGCGATCATGGCCTACAAGCTGATCAAGGTGCAGCGCGACGTCGCCGAGATCAGCGCGCTGGCCGACCGCGCGCTCGACGCGCCCGAACCGCCGGTCGCGACCGCCGCGACGCCCGCCCGCGAGGAGACGCCCGCATGAGCAACGAGCTGCTCTGCCTCGGCATCTCGCACAAGACCGCGCCGGTCGCGGTGCGCGAGCGCCTGTCGTTGACGACCAAGGAGGCCCAGGCCCTCTGCCGCGAGCTCGTCGAGACCGACTCGGTCCGCGAGGCCGTCGCGATCTCGACCTGCAACCGCACCGAGATCTACCTCGTCGGCGACCCGGTGGGTGCGGAGACCGAGCTGCTCGCCCGCCTCGCGCAGCGCGCCGGGACGCGCCCGACCGAGCTGACCGACGCGATGTACGCGCCGCGCAACTGCGACGCCGCGCGCCAGCTCTACCGCGTCGTCTCCGGCCTGGAGTCGATGATCGTCGGCGAGGCCGAGATCCAGGGTCAGGCCAAGCGCGCCTACGAGGCCGCGCTGGAGGCCGGGACGACCGGCCCGCTGACCAACCGCCTGTTCACCGCCGCGCTGCAGACCGGCAAGCGCGTGCGCTCGGAGACCGCGCTCGGCGAGGGGCGCGCGAGCATCTCGAGCGTCGCCGTCGGCCTCGCCCGCGAGCTCATGGGCCCCACCCGCCCCGAGCTCGCCGCCCGCGACGTCGTCATCATCGGCGCCGGCGAGACCAGCGAGCTGACCGCCCGGGCGCTGGCCGAGGAGGGCGTCCGGACGATCTTCGTCGCCAACCGCCGCGCCGACCGCGCCCGCTCGATCGCCCAGCGCTTCGGCGGGTCGGTCTCCTCGCTCGACGACCTGCCCGAGCGCCTCGGCCAGGCCGACATCGTCGTCTCCTCGACCGCGTCGCCGCACCCGATCATCGGCGTCGACGAGCTGGCCCTGGTCATGCGCGAGCGCGAGGGCGCGCCGCTGCTGCTGATCGACATCGCCGTCCCGCGCGACATCGACCCGGCGTGCGCCGAGCTCGACGGCGTCACGCTCTACGACATCGACGACCTGCAGTCGGTCGTCGCCCGCAACCGCTCGGTCCGTGAGGCCGAGCGCGAGCAGGCCGAGGAGGTCGTCGAGGACGAGATCCAGCGCTTCGCCCGCTGGATGGGCCAGCTGGACGTCATGCCGACGATCGCCGCGCTGCGCGAGCACGGCGACGCGATCGTCGAGCAGGTGCTCGCCGAGAACGCCGGCCGCTGGGAGAGCGCCTCGCCGCGCGACCGCGCCCGGATGGACGCGATGGCCAAGTCGATCATGCAGCGCCTGCTACACGAGCCGACGATCCGGCTGAAGTCCGTCGAGCGCGACGGCGGCCACGGCCGCGTCCAGTTCGCCCGCGAGCTGTTCGGCCTGGCCGAGGGCGTCCCGGAGGCGCAGGAGGCCGGCGCCGCCGAGGCCGACGTGCGTCCCCTGCGCCGCCGCGGCGCCTCGTCTCAGTGAGGCTCGGGACGCGCGGCAGCGCGCTGGCGCTCGTTCAGGCGCACGCCGTCGCCGGCGCGCTGGGCGGCGACGCCGAGATCGTCGAGATCACGACGAGCGGCGACCGCGGGATCGCCGGTGACAAGGCCCGCTGGATCGACACGATCGAGGACGCGCTGGAGCGCGGGGACATCGACCTCGCCGTGCACTCCGCCAAGGACGTGCCGGCCGCGTCGCTGCTGCGGCCAGGGATGGAGCTGGCGGCGGTGCTCGGCCGCGAGGACCCGCGCGACGCGCTGGTCGGGGCCCGATCCCTGGACGAGCTGGCCCCGGGCGCCCGCGTCGGGACCGCGTCGCTGCGCCGCCGTGCGCAGCTGCTCGCCGCCCGCCCGGACCTGGTCGTCCTCCCCCTGCGCGGCAACGTCGACACGCGGCTGCGCAAGCTGC
>JAOPZD010000193.1 GCA_025964295.1 Conexibacter sp. | reverse complement strand
AAGTAGCCGCGCGCAACGCAGGTAGGCAGCTCGTCGGCTCACGGCGGCTCAGAGGCCGGGCAGCCTCGGCCGGTCGGTGGCCGGCGGCGGCTCCTTGGTGGCGAAGGCGTCGTTGACCATCGCGACCCCGTGGGTGTTGGGCGCGTAGTGCGCGTAGATCTGGGTCGTCTTGGCGTCGGCGTGGCCGAGGAACTCCTGGATCATGCGCATGGGTGCGCCGCTTGAGGCCAGGCGTGTGGCGAAGGTGTGGCGCAGGTCGTGGAAGCGCACGACGCGCACGCCGGCGTCGCGGCAGCCCTGCTGGAACTTGCGCGTGACCTTCGCGCCGTCCAGCGGCGTGCCGAGCTGCGGGTGGGCGAAGACGAGGTCCTCCTCCCCCACGAACCGCGAGCGGCGCGACCAGGCGTCCAGCGCGGCGACGACGTCGTCGGCCAGCGGCACGGACCGCCGCGTGGAGAGGTCGCTCTTGCCACGGCCGGAGAACTCGGTGCGCCGCCACGTCTGGCGCACGCGCAACCTTTGGATCGGCCAGTCGATGTCGCGCCAGCGCAGGCCGAGCAGCTCGCCCTGGCGCAGGCCGGTGTAGGCGGCGGTGAGCACCATCACGCGCACGACGGGCCCCAGGACGTCCGGTGGCGGTGGCGGCGCGGGCCCGCGGCGGCCGGCGCGCGGCCCGGGCTCGCGCATCACCACCTCATCGGGGATCGCGCGCAGGACGGCCTTGAGCTCTTCGACGGTGAGGAAGCGCAGGTCCGGGTCGGTGTCGCGCACGTGCTTGGGTCGGGCGGCGCGGCGCGGCGCACCGGGTTGTCCTGCGTCCACTCCAGGTCGATCTCGTGCTCAAAGACGCCGTGCAGGACCTTCAGCGTGTTGGCGACCGTCTTGGGCGCCAGACCTTGCGACAGCAGGCGGGCGCTCATCGCCTCTACGTCGCGGCGGTGGACCCTGCGCAGCGGCATCGTCCCGAGCACCGGCCCGAAGTGCAGCCGTCGGGCGGTGCTCAGCGTGCCGAGGTAGCTCTTGCTCACGCCCTGCACGCGCTTGAACTCGATGAGCGCGGCCGCAGCGTCGTTGACGGTCTGGCGCGCGACGGCCGGCGGCGGCGTGGGCTGCTGCTCCTCGGCGAGGATCATCCGCCGCAGCTCCGCCTCGGCCTCCCGACGCGTCAGCCCACCCGCACCACTCGAAGCGCGGACGGGGCCGACGCGGCGGTGCAGCTTGCGCCCGTCCAGCGTCCTCCAGCGCCCGTACCAGCACCCGTGCCTCTCGCTCAGCGACCCGGTGCCGTAGGCCCGCTTCCCGCCACCACCGCTCATGAGGTCTCGTGCTCCTGCAGCCAGCGCTCGATGCTCGTGCGCCGGTAGCGGTAGAAGCGCCCCACGGCGATGTGCGGCAGACGGCCCGCGCGCGTCTCGGCGTACACCCACGCGACGGTCACCCCCAGCCACCCAGCCACATCGGCCGCCTCGAGCAGCGGCTCAGAGCCACTGGGCGGACGTGAACGACGGTGCTGCGGGGTCAGCGGCAGCTGTTCGTGCATACCGCTTAGTCGGATGAGCGGCCCGACCACCCCCGGGGCACATTGGCCCCCGAATTGGCCCCCGTGGGTGGTGCGGAACAGCCCAGAGAACGCGAAAACCCCGCGATGTGCAGGGCTTTCGAAAGTCGGGGAGACAGGATTTGAACCTGCGACCGCCCGGCCCCCAGCGCCAATATCGAGATCTCCTGCGTTCGAAAACGCAGTGTTCATGGGCTCTAAGCTACCGGCACTTAGCTGGATGTCCTAGTAGTTCGGTCAGAATGGACCCCGATTCGGACCCCGTTGCAAGGACGCCCTGACCGGCTAGGTGCTAACTCACCTCGGGCACAAGGCGGCGCTCGATGTGCTGCAGCCGCACCGCCACAAGGGGCGCGGCCGGCCAAGGCCAGCCGGCGTCACCAGGGAGCGACGCCCTCGATAGGCGGAACAGGATCCGGCGGGTTCGGAAGTTCGATGCCGAGGGCATCTGCGGCTCGCTTGATCTCTGAGCCTGCTGGGTCTACCGGCTCAACGCGATGGCCGTTGAGCATCGGAACGATGTTCTCCCACGCGGCGAAGCACACAGCGCTCTGATCGTGGACGCTTGTGTACCGGATGCCTACCGCATCGCTGTAGAGCCTGTCGCGTATTTCGGCGGCGAGCCTCCTTGTGAGAGCCCGATCACGATTGAGCGCGACGCCACGATCGAATCGATCCAAGCCCCAAGGCTTCAACCAATCCACACCCAGCTCAGCCTGTAGCCACGTCAAGGTTTTCGCATCTTCGAGGTCGACAAAGCGAGCCTCCGGGTTGACCGAGACTCGGCCTAGGATTCGAGCCTGGATCCATTCGGCTGGCACTTTCCCCGTCGCGAACGGGAATTCGTGTTCAGGGTCGCTGTCATCGTCGACCGCCGCGACAATCGCCGCCTCCAGCCTGGACAACGGCCGGAACCGCGACATCGTTTCGAGATGGCAACCGTAGGGCTCGCTCGCGAAGTAGAGCGTCCGGAATTCTGCAGTGGGAGAGTCGAAGCGGTTGCCACTCAGCTCCGGAGCCGCAGCGAGATCCTGCTCGCTCAGCAGCTCGTCTGCGTTGCGCCACTTGAAAGGATCCGAGCCGCGAGCGGCTCGTACCAGTACACCACTAGCAACCGGTACGAGGCTCGCGGACACGGTCACGCTTCGATGAAAGCGTCGATCGCGTGATAGACCTCGCCCGCCTTACCTGACCGGACCACCTCGATGGCCGCCTGGTCTTTGAGGTCGGGGTTCATGCTTGTGAAGAAGGCTCGGATCGTCTCA
>JAOPZD010000187.1 GCA_025964295.1 Conexibacter sp. | reverse complement strand
GACGCCGCCGCGCTGCGCGACGTCGTCCTGCGCCTCGCCGCGCTGGCCGACGCGATCCCCGAGCTGGCCGAGGCCGAGCTCGACCCGGTCCTGGTCGGCGCGGGCGGCGTCGTCGTCGGCGGCGCGCGGGTGCGCCTCGCGCCACCACCGGCGCGCGACCGGCCCAAGACGTGGTGAGGTCGGCTTGAGATCCGGCGGGTAGGCTCGCAGGCATGGGTCGCTACGAAGAGCTGCGCGAGGGTCATGAGTGGCACGTTCCCGAGCGCTACAACATCGCCCAGGACGTGTGCGACAAGCATCCGCGCGACAAGCTCGCGATGGTCTGGGAGCGCTTCGACGGCGAGCGGCGCGACCTGAGCTGGGGCGAGATCCAGGACTTGGCCAACCAGGCCGCGCACGTCCTCGGCGAGCACGGCGTCGACCCGGGCGAGCGCGTGGCGGTCGTGCTGCCGCCGACGCCGGAGACCGCGGCGATCTTCTTCGGCGCGTGGAAGCGGGGCGCGATCCTGCTGTCGATGTCGGTGCTCTACGGCGACGACGGCATCGCGCACCGGCTCAACGACTCACGGCCGCGGGTGCTGGTGACCAACGCCGCCAACGCAGATCGGTTCCGCGCGCACGTGGGGGAGACGATCGGCGAGCTGCTGGTCATCGACGAGGGCGATGGCCTGTTGACCGGCGCGCCGACTGACATGGTGTCCTACGACTCCGCCGCCGACGACCCGGCGCAGTTGTACTACACCTCGGGAACGACCGGCCTGGCCAAGGGCATCGTGCACGCCCACCGCTACCTGCTCGCCCACGAGGAGTTCACCTACTGCCACGAGGTGCAGGACGGCGAGCGCTTCCACGGCATGGGCGAGTGGGCCTGGGCGGCCGGGATCGCGCCGCTGCTCGGCCCGTGGCGACTGGGCGCCGTGCAGGTCGTCCTCCAGCGCCAGGGCGGCTTCGATCCGCACGGCCAGCTGGACTTCCTCAGCCGCCACGCGGTCACCAACGTCTTCACCACGCCGACCGCGATGCGGTCGATGATGGGCATCGAGGACGCGGGCACGCGCTACCCGTGCGAGTTCCGGCGCGTGTGCAGCGCCGGCGAGCCGCTGAACCCCGAGGCGATCCGCTGGTTCCGCGCCCAGTACGGCCTGACCGTCCTCGACTACTACGGGTTGACCGAGTCCTACCCCTTGGTCGCCAACTACCCGTGGCAGGAGGTGCGCGAGGGGTCGATGGGCCTGCCGATGCCCGGCTGGGACGTGAGGCTCCTCGACGAGGACGAGAACGAGGTCGCCCAGGGCGAGCGCGGCGAGATCTGCCTGCGGGCGCGCAGCAACCCGCACTACCCGTTGGGCTACTGGAACAACGAGGAGGCGGCGCGCGAGACCTTCGGCGGCGACTGGTTCCACACCAAGGACGCCGCGACCCAGGACGCCGACGGCTACGTCTGGTACGCGGGCCGCGCCGACGACGTCATCATCTCGGCCGGCTACCGGATCGGCCCGTTCGAGGTCGAGTCGGCCTGCATCGAGCACCCCGCGGTGCGCGAGGCCGCGGCGGTCGCCTCGCCCGACGAGCGCCGCGGCGCCATCGTCAAGGCCTTCATCGTGCTCGCCGAGGGCCACGAGCCCTCCGACGCCCTCGGCGACGAGATCAAGGCCTTCGTCCGCGACCGCCTGTCGGCCTACGCCTACCCGCGCAAGGTCGAGTTCGTCGCCGACCTGCCCAAGACGCTGACGGGCAAGATCCGGCGCATCGAGCTGCGCGAGCGCGAGGCCGAGCAGGCGCGCGCGGGCTCCTAGAGCGCCTCGCGGAAGCCCTCGCGCCAGGACGGCCACCGCGGCGTCCAGCCGAGCACGCGGCGGGCGCGCGCGTTGGATGCGCCGCGGGTGGAGGTCATCAGCGCGACGGCGACGTCGCCGGCGGCCAGGCGGCCGACCCAGGACGGGACGTGGCGGGGCGGCGGCGCGCCGATCGCGGCGGCCAGCCCCGGGATCCAGTCCGCGGCGCGCGCGGGCTCGTCGTCGACGATCGCGAACGTGCCGGTGGGCCCGCCGGGCCGGAGGGTCGCCAGGACGCCGCCGGCCGCGTCGTCGACGTGGGTGAACGACGCGAGGCCCTCGCCGCTGCCGACGACCGGCAGCCGGCGCCTGCGCACGAGCGCGGTCATGTCGCCGTCGGCCCCGAGGCTCGTGCCCGGGCCGTAGAAGCCGCCGTAGCGCAGGACGACGCCCTCGACGCCGTGCGTGCTCGCCGCGGCGCCGACCGTCGCCTCCAGGTCGCGGATCGCCGCCATCGAGGCACGCTGGGCGCGCGGCGGGGCGGGGTCCAGCGGCGCGTCCTCGTCCTTGACCGGCCCGCCCTCGCGGGCCAGCGGCCAGCCGGTGAAGCTCTGGGCGATCAGCCGCTTGGCGCCCGCCGCGCGGCCGGCGTCGAGCAGGTTGCGCAGGCCCTCGGTCCGCAGCCGGTTGGTCTGCGCGAACGTCCGGTCGAAGCGCCGGAAGTCCGCGGCGCCGGCCAGCGCCGTCAGCTGGTGGACGATCACCTCGGGCTCGGCGCCCAGCACCGCGCCGAGCACGGCC
>JAOPZD010000183.1 GCA_025964295.1 Conexibacter sp. | reverse complement strand
GTCCGCAGCGCCGAGGTCGAGCAGGCGGTGCGCACCGAGCTCGCCGCCCTGCCCGCCGGCTACCGGGCGCTGGTCGAGTCCTACGCCGCGCCGGCGACGCGCGCGATCGCCTCCGACGCGGCGTGGGACCGGCTGGCCCGGCTGGCGCGCCTGCTGCGCGACCTCAAGGGCCCGTCGTGCCGGCTGACGCAGTTCGACGGCCGTGCGGTGGCGGGCGCCTTCGCCGTCCTGCACCAGGTCTTCGCCTCGCTGGCGCTGATCGCCCAGGGAGAGGAGCCTGTCGGCATGGTCCTCGCGCCCGACGAGGTCGACCGGCACGCCGCGCGATGCGTCTCCTGATCCTCGCCGACGACGAGTCCTGGCTCCCGCTCCCGGCGCTGATCGCCTCCCACCGGCCCGACGCCGTGATCACGCTCGGCGACCTCGAGCCCGACATCCTGGACCCGCTCGGGCGCTTCCCGGAGCTGCCCGTGCTGGGGGTCTACGGCAACCACGACGACGGCTGCTACCTCGACGCGATCAACACCACCAACCTGCACCTGGCGTCCGCCACGCTGGGCGGCATCACGTTCGCCGGCTTCCAGGGCTGCGTGAAGTACACCCCGGGCGCCGACCTGCAGTACACCCAGCGCCAGGCGTCGCGGCTGGCCCGCCGCCTGCCCGCCGCCGACGTCCTCATCAGCCACTCGCCGCCGCGCGGCGTCCACGAGGAGCCCGACGACCGCGCCCACGAGGGCTTCGACGGCCTGCGCGACTACGACCTGCGCATCGCGCCACGACTGCACCTCCACGGCCACACGCCCGCACCCGCGCGCCCGATGCAGCGCCTCGGCGCGACGGCGGTGGTCCACGTCGTGGGCCACCACGTCATGGATCTCTGAGCGGTTGGCATCGGTCACCGCATCGGCGTAGGCTCGGCACACAACCCAGGCAGGGAGCAGGGAAGCTCGATGCCCGCGCTGTCCATCCCCGTCGACCTCGATCCGGCAGCGCCGCCGAAGGAGACGACGAAGGCGCTCACGGCGCTCGCCGCCGCGCTGGACGACGTCGTGCCCGCCAAGCGGCCCGGCAACCTGCTGATCGGAACCTGGAACGTCGCCCTGCTCGGTGGGCTGACCCACGACTGGGTCACGCCGCCGCGCAAGAGCCCGAAGCGCAACCTCACCGACATCTGCGCGATGGCGGAGATCATCAGCCGCTTCGACGTCTGCGCGCTGCAGGAGGTCAAGAGCGACCTGACCGCGCTGCGCACGCTCCTGCACGTGCTCGGCGAGGACTGGACGTTCATCGTCTCCGACGTCACCGCCGGCGCGCCCGGCAACAGCGAGCGCCTCGCGTTCGTCTACGACCGTCGCCGCGTGCACGCCAGCGGTCTGGTCGGCGAGGTCGTCCTGCCCGCCGACGTCAAGGGCGTCGTGCAAGGCGCGCTGGACCGTCAGTTCGCGCGCACGCCCTACGCGGTCAGCTTCGCCGCCGATCCGCAGGCCTTCACCCTCATCACGCTGCATACCCTGTACGGCACGAGCAAGGCCGACAAGCTGCGCCGCCGCGACGAGCTGCAGGCGATCGCGCAGTGGCTGGCCGACCTGGCCGACGACGCCGACGACTTCAACCGCAACCTGATCGCGTTGGGCGACTTCAACATCGACCGGCGGGGCGACCCGCTGTGGGAGGCGTTCGCCTCGACCGGGCTGGGAGCGCCGGCCGAGCTGCAGGACGTGCCGCGCAACATCAGCGCCGCCAGCGGCGGGCCGAGCAGGTACTACGACCAGATCGCCTGGTTCACCGAGGGCATCAACGGCGAGAAGCTGACGCTCGAGTTCCTCGCCGCCGACGGCGTCAGGTGGACCGACTTCCTGATGCAGGACGCCGCCGGCGACGCGAGCCGCAAGGCCCACGTCTCCGACCACTATCCGCTGTGGGTGGAGTTCCGCCGCTGAGCGCCTACGATCCTCGCGATGGCCGGCCGCGAGACCCCCGCCACGCGCGCCGCGAAGGCCGCGGGCATCACCTACACCTTGCACGAGTACGACCACGACCCGCGCGCGGCGTCCTACGCGGGGGAGGCGGCCGAGGTGCTGGGCCTCGACCCGCGACGGGTGTTCAAGACGCTGGTGGTCGCCGTCGGCGGGCCCGACGCGCTGGCCGTCGCGATCGTGCCCGCCGCCGACCAGCTCGACCTCAAGGCCGTCGGCAAGCGCGCGGCGCTGGCCGACACCGCGCGGGCCGAGAAGGTGACCGGCTACGTCGCCGGCGGGATCAGCCCGCTGGGCCAGCGCAAGCGGCTGCCGACGTTCCTGGACGCCGGCGCCCGGGAGCACGAGACGATCTTCGTCTCCGCCGGGCGGCGCGGGCTGGAGATCGAGCTGGCGCCAGCCGACCTCGTGGCGCTGACCGGCGCCGACGTGCGCCCGCTGGCGCGGGCCGCCGCATGAGCGAGCGCCTCGTCTAGGTTCCCGTCCCCATGGCCGTCCCCACCGACCTCGACCGTCCCCGCCTCCAGGCCCTCCTCGACCGCGAGCGCGCGCGATTCGCCGCGACCCACCCGCGGTCGCTGGAGCTCGCCCAGCAGGCGCGGGGCGCGCTGCTGCACGGCGTGCCGATGCCCTGGATGGCCAAGTGGGCCGGCGGGTCGCCGGTCTTCCTGGACGGCGCGCGCGGCAGCCGCGTCACCGACGTCGACGGCCACGAGTACGTCGACGTCGCGCTGGGCGACACGGGGTCGATGCCGGGTCACTCGCCGCAGCCGACGGTCGACGCGATCATCCGCCGCGTCAGCGACCGCGGCGGCATCACCACCATGATGCCCACCGAGGACGCGATCGCCGTCGGCGAGCAGCTGACGCGCCGCTTCGGCGTCCCGGCCTGGCAGTTCGCGCTCAGCGCGACCGACGCCAACCGCTTCGCGCTGCGCATGTGCCGCCAGGTCCAGCAGCGCAGCAAGATCATGATCTTCCTGCACGCCTACCACGGCACGGTCGACGAGACGGTCGCGACGCTCGACGCGGCCGGGAAGGTCGTGGCGCGCGCGGGCAACGTCGGCGCGCCGGTCGACCCGGCGCTGACGACCAAGGTGGTGGCCTTCAACGACCTCGACGCGGTGCGCGCGGCGCTGGCGCCGCGCGACGTCGCCGCCGTCCTCGCCGAGCCCGCGATGACCAACGTCGGGATGGTCCTGCCCGAGCCCGGGTTCCTGAAGGGGTTGGAGGCGGCGTGCGCCGAGACCGGCACGCTGCTGATCTACGACGAGACCCACACGATGAGCGCCGGGCCGGGCGGCTGCGTGCGCGCGTGGGGGCTGACGCCCGACGCGGTGACGCTGGGCAAGGCGCTCGGCGCGGGCGTGCCGATCGGCGCCTACGGGCTCAGCGCGGCCCTGCGCGACCGCGTCCTGGCCGACGACCAAGGCGATTACCTCGACTGGGGCGGCGTCGGCGGGACGCTGGCCGGCAACGCGCTGTCGCTCGCCGCCGCCCGCGCGACGCTCGGCGAGGTGCTGACCGAGGACGCCTACCGCTCGATGATCCTGACCTGCGAGCGCTACGTCGCCGGCGTGCGCGAGGTCTTCGCCAAGCACGGCGCGCCGTGGCACGTCGTCGGCCTCGGGGCGCGCGCCGAGTTCGGCTTCACGCCCGAGCCCCACCGCACCGGCGCCGACGCCCACGACGCGATCGACCCGCTGCTCGACGACCTCGTCCACGCCGCGCTGCTCAACCGCGGGATCATGCTCACGCCGTTTCACAACATGGCGTTGATGGGCCCGGCGACGACGATCGCCGACGTCGAGGCCGTGGTCGCGGCGCTCGACGAGGTCGTCGGCGAGATCTTCGCCTAGGCCGTCGCCAGGATCCGCGTCGTCTGACTGGTCGGCTGGCCGGCGGCCGCGGTCGCATCGAGCTGGAGGGTCATGTCCAGGCCCTTCTTGCCCTTCAGCGCCTTGCGCAGCGTGGCCGCCTGCGTCTTGGTGATCGTCAGCCGCACGATCTTCGACGTGCCCGCCGGGATCGTCACCTTCTGCTGGGGCAGGTCGATCGACACCGGCTTGACGACCTTCTTCTTCTTGCCCTTGCCGACGGTCGTGGGCGAGCCGCGCTGGACCAGCGTGGCCGACGCGGTCAGCGTGCAGGTCGTGTCGCAGCCGATGCGGACCGGCAGGTTGCGCGCGGTCAGCAGGCCGGCCTTGCGCAGGATCTTGACCGACAGCTGCGGGCCGAGCGGCTCGGGCAGCGTCGGGTACTTCAGCGCGGGCGCGGCGCCGATCGGCGCCAGCGGCGTGCAGGTGACGCCGACGGTCGGGGCGGCCAGCGTCAGCGTCGTGACGCGGTTGTTCTCGCTGTCGGTCACCGTCACCTTGCCGTTGCAGTCCACGCTGACCCCGGTGGGGTGGATGAACTGGCCGTCGCCGACGCCGCGGTTGCCGAGCGTCAGCAGGCGCTCGCCGCCGGGGCCGAACTCCTGGATGCGGTTGTTGCCGCGGTCGGCGACCCACAGGTTCCCGCCCGGATCGAGGGCGATCTGCGCGGGCGCGTTGAGCTTGCCGAGCTTGGAGCCCGTGCCGCCGAACTGGTCGAGCTCGGTCCCGGTCGGGTCATAGACCGTGATGCGGTTGGCGGTGTCGGCGACGTAGACCCGGCTGCCGTCGGGCGTGACCGCGATGCCGCGCGGGGCGCTGTCGACGGCGAAGGACCCGAGGTAGGAGCCGTCGGCGGCGAAGCGCGCGACACGCTCGTTGCCGGTGTCGGCGACCGAGATGGTGCCGCCGCCGTCGATGGCCAGCGCCTGGGGCGAGAGCAGCTGGCCGGGGCCGGTGCCCTCGGAGCCGATCCGGCGCGTGGTCGTGGCGGTCGCGCGGTCGAAGACGACGATCGTCGAGCGGCGGTTGTCCAGGACGAAGCCGTTGCCGGCGCCGTCGAAGGCGACCGCGACCGGGTTGGGCAGGATCGTCGGGCCCGGGTTGGGCGAGCCCCACGTGGTGGCGATGCTCCCGTCGGGGTTGACCAGCTGGACGCGGCCGTTGATGGAGTCGGTCACCGCGCGCACGCCGCTGGCGTCGGCGGCGACGCCGAGCGGCGCGTCGAACTGCCCGGTCGCGCGGCCCGACGTGCCGAACGAGCGCTTGAGCGTCCCGCTGGCGTCGAAGACGTCGACGCGGTCGTTGCCGGTGTTGGCGACGAACAGCTCGCCGTTGGTGTTGGTGGCCAACCCGCGCGGGTAGGCGAGCCGGCCCGGCGCGGTGCCGTAGGCGCCCCAGCGCGCCTTGTACTGGTAGTTGGTCTGCGGGGTGCTGTAGCGCACGATCCGCTGGTTCATGTCGTCGGCGACGAAGACGCGGCCCTGCGGGTCGATCGCCACGCCGTAGGGGAAGTTCAGTTGGCCGGGGCCGGCGCCCTGGCCGGCGCCGATCGACGCCAGCAGATGGCCGCCGGTGTCGAACGCGGCGACGCGGTGGTGCTGGTCGTCGGCGACGAGCATGCGCGTGCCGCGGACCGCGACGCCGCGCGGGTTCTGCAGCGTGCCGGGCCCGACGATCTCGGCGCCGTTGCCGCCCGAGGCGCTGAAGCGCACGACGCGGTCGTTGCCGGTGTCGACGATGAACAGCGTGTTGCCGGACGCCGCGAGGCCGCCGCCGGCCGCCGCGTCGTTGCCGCCGCCGGCGCCGAAGTGGAACCGGCCCAGCGCGGTGCCGTTGCCGCCCCAGCTGTCGATCAGCCCGCCCGTGTTGTCGAAGCGCACGATGCGGTTGCTGCCGCCGTCGGCGACGACGACCTGGTTGTCGCCCGTGATGGCGATCGCGCCGATCGCGCTGAGCTCCCCGGGGCGCGTCCCGGCGCTGCCGATGTCGCGCAGCCAGGTGCCGTCGGGGGCGAACTGCTGGACGAGGTGGGAGCCCTGGTCGGTGACGTAGACCGCGCCGTCGGGACCGACCGCGACGGCCTGCGGGAAGCGCAGGACGCCGCCGCCGCGCTGGCCGTTCTGGGCCACGCCGGTGTACGGGCAGGCGCTGCCGGACGCGCCGGGGCAGTCGGCGGCGGCGGTCGGCGCCGCGATCGCGAGCAGGGCGAGGACGAGGCTCAGGCTGGGGAGGAAGCGGGGCATCGACATCCAGGAACACCCTAGGAACGGGAAGTCGCGGTCTTTGCATGACGGCTCCCACCGTCCGGGGGTGACGGAGGCGGCCGCTAGGGTTGCGCGCGGTGTCCGGGATCGGCGTCCTGCGCGAGGGGCCGCTGCATGCGGCGGTGAAGGACCTGCTCGCGCGGCCGGGCGATCGCGCCGAGGTGCCGGTCGGCGGCTACGTGATCGACCTCGTGCGCGCCGACGGCGAGCTGGTGGAGATCCAGACGGGCGGGTTCTCGCCGCTGGGACCCAAGCTCGACGCGCTCCTGGACGGCCACCGCATGCGGATCGTGCACCCGGTGCCGGCGCAGCGGCGGATCGTGCGGGTCGACGAGCACGGCGAGGTGCTCTCGTCGCGGCGCTCGCCGCTGCGCGGGGGTCCGCTGGACGTCTTCGACCGCCTCGTGTCGTTCCCGTCGCTGCTGGCCCACCCCAACCTCGTGCTCGAGGTGCTGCTGTGCCAGGAGGACCACATCCGCGCGCCGGAGGCGGGGCGGTCGCGGTCGGGCCGGCGGCGGCGCGACCCCGGGCAGCGGCGGCTGGTCGAGGTCGTGGGCAGCGTCGAGCTGGCGGCGCCGGCCGACGCGGCCGCGCTGCTACCGGCCGACGTCCTGGCCGTCGGCGGCGAGCCGTTCACCACGCGCGAGCTGGCCGGTGCGCTGGGCTGCC
>JAOPZD010000179.1 GCA_025964295.1 Conexibacter sp. | reverse complement strand
GCCGCGGCCGCGCATGCGTCGCGGCCACGGCGCCGCCCAGCCGCTCCAGGAGGACGGCCAGGCGCTCGCGCCGGCGCCGCAGCCAGCCCGCGCGCTCGAAGCGCTGCTCGGCGGCGGCGCGCCGCATCTCGGCGTCCAGGTGCGACAACAACGCGCGGCCGCCGTCGCCGTCGCCGGTGAACAGCGCCAGCGCCTCGTCCAGCCGCCGCCGGTAGGCGTTGGGATCGAGGTCGCCCAGGCACGGCGACAGGCAGCGCCCCATCTGCCCGTAGGCCGACGGGTGCTCGCGGCGCTTCATCGCGCGCCCGCAGTGGCGCAGCGCGAACAACGACTGCAGCTGCTCGACCAGCTCGGCCGCCGCGTAGCGTCCGCGCAGCGGCCCGACGTTGACCGCCAATCCCGGCGCCGGCTCGACCCCGATCTCGAGGATCGGGTAGGGGATGTCGAGCCGGCAGCGCAGGTAGACCCACTTGTCCTCGTGCTTCATCCGCTCGTTGCCCGGCGGGCGCAGCTCGCGGATCAGCCGATGCTCGGTCAGCAGCGCCCCGACCTCGCTGTTGGTCTCGATCCAGTCGACGATCTCGGCCTGCGCGACCCAGCCGGTGTCCGGCGACGATGGCCGGAAGTGCGCCTTGGCCCGCGCGCGGATGTCCACCGACTTGCCGACGTACAGCGGCTGGCCCTCCGCGTTGCGGAAGATGTAGACCCCGGGCTCGGCCGGCAGCGCCGAGCAGTCGACCTTGCGCCGCCGCGTCCCGAGCATCGACACGCCGCCGTCGGTCCGCCCGCCCCGCGCGGCGCGCCGGCGCTTGGACCTCAACATGCCCAGCGCGGCGTCCACCGTCCCCGCGTTCGCGCACAGCCGCGGGAACAGCGCGCAGAGCACCCGCGCGCAGGTCTCCGCGTCGGCCAGGGCGCGGTGGGAGACCTCGACCTCGATCCCCAGCGACTCGGCCAGCGGCGCCAGCTTGCGCTGCCGGGCCAGCGGGTGCAGCGCGCGCGCCAGCGCGACCGTGCACAGCGTCGGCGGATCCGGCCACGCCAGCCCCGCGCGCCCGAACGCCTGCGCGAGCACGCGCTTGTCGAACGCCGCGTTGTGGGCGACGAGCACGCGCCCCTCCATGTGCTCGGCCAGCTCGGGCAGCGTGACGTCGGCGGGCGGCGCGGCGTCGACCATCGCCTGCGTCACGCCCGTGAACCGCTGGATCCCGCGCGAGAGCGGCGTCCGGACCGGCACGAGCGTCTCCCAGCGCTCGTGCAGCTCGCCGCCCCCGACGAGCACCGCGCCGATCTCGGTGACCTCGCACGCGTCGCCGCCCAGGCCGTTGGTCTCCGTGTCGACCACGAGGAACTCCGTGGTGGCCAGCGGGGCGTCGAGGAGCGAGGAGGCGGTGGCGAGCATGCGAACGTGCGTTTGTACTCCCGCGACCGGACGCACCGGGCGCCACGTTGCGCAGGCGCCGGAGGTCGACCGCCGCGACGGCTACCGTTCGGTGCACGCCCCTGCCGGATCGGAGGACCCATGACCACGTTCACCCCCCACGACAGCACGCTGGACGAGCGCACCCGCAAGGCGTGGACGGCGTACCGCGACGACCTCGCCGAGCTGGAGGGACGTCCGTACGACGAGGCCGAGAGCGCGTCGTGGGACCGTCTGCAGGAGCTCCTGCGTGACATCGAGGCCGACCGCGCCGCGCTCCACACCGGTGGAGACAACGACGCCTGATCAGCGTCCGGTGCACCGGACGTTGGCGCGAAGCGCCGCGCTCGGCTAGGGTTCCCGCCGGGTCGCCGTTCTCGCCTCCGAGGCAGGGGCGTCGGACCCGGGTCGAGGATGAGGAGCCAGAGGCCAACCCTGCGCAGGACGCCACGCACGGCACGAGCAGCCGCCTGCGCGCTCGTCGGCGCCTTCGCCCTCGCGTCCTGCGGCGGCAGCGACCACAAGTACTCCAACGCCCAGCGGCCGCCGACGCCGATCGTCATCAGCGCCTCGATCGACGACAAGACCGTCTCGGTCTCGCCCAGGAAGTTCGGTGCGGGCCCGATCACGCTGGTGATCTCCAACCAGTCGACCTCCTCCCAGCAGGTCACGCTGGAGACCGACGACCAGCCCGGCGGCTCCGGCCCCGGCGTCAAGGCCATCGAGACCGGCCCGATCAACCCGCGCGAGACCGCGTCGGTCAAGGGCGAGGTCAAGCAGGGCACCTACGCGCTGCACGTCGGCGGCGAGGGCGTGCACGCCGCGCGCATCGTCGTGGGCAAGCAGCGCGCCTCCGCGCAGAACGACCTGCTGCAGCCGTAGGCCCGGCCCGCGCGATGCGCCACGATGTGCCGATGCGCCGCGCCCGCCGCCTCACGGTCCTCCCGCTGGCCGCCATCGCCGCGCTCGCCGCGCCGGCGGGCGTCGCCACCGTCGCCCGCGCCGAGCAGACCCCGTCGCAGAAGGTCTTCACGCAGAAGCTCCTGGACGACCCCAAGACCAGCGCGGGCGTCAAGCGGATGCTGACGACCAAGACGGCGATCGTCGACCCGCGCAGCGGCTTCGTCGACGTCACCGGCGACGGCCGCCAGGACGCGCTGATCCTCGTCTCGACCGGCGGTGCCGCCGGTGCGGTCGCCCTCTACGTCTTCTCCACCCACGGCCAGGACACGACCGGCGGCAACGACCAGACGTCGCTGAAGGTCGTCTTCCGGCTGCAGTCGCTCTACGCCGCGTCGCTGCGGATCTCCGGCACGACGGTCAGCGTGCTCGAGCCCCACTACGCCAAGGGCGACGACCTCTGCTGCCCGGAGAAGCTGCGCGAGCGCGACTACGCGTTCGACGCCAAGTCCGTGACGTTCCGCCGCATGGCGGACCACGACACGCCGTTCACGACGTAGCCCGCGCAGAGGCGCGTGCGCTTGCGTCATCAGTGCACGCCTGCAATACTTACTTTCATGCATGCAAGCAGTGCATCCACGGAAGCGACGCCCGCGGCCCTCGCCGAGGGGATGCTCGTCCTCTGGCGCCAGATCCTGGCCGGGACGACGCGCGACCTGTACCGCCTGCTGGCCGAAGTCGACCTCTCCATGACCCAGCTCAAGCTGCTCCACGTCCTCGTGGAGTGCCAGAACGAGGTGTCGGTCAAGGAGCTGGCCGAGGAGCTGAGCATGTCCCTCCCCAACGCGTCCCGCACGATCGACGGCCTGCTGCAGCGCGGGCTCGTCGAGCGCCGCGAGGACGAGCACGACCGGCGCGTCAAGCGCGTGGGCCCCTCCCCGGCCGCCCGCGAGCTCATCGACCGCGTCGACACCGCCCGGCTGCAGGGCCTCGAAGTCTGGGCCGCCGAGCTCTCCCCCGTCCAGCGCCAGACGCTGCTGGACGCCCTCTCCATCCTCCCCAAGGAACGCCGCCGATGACCTCCGCACAGCTGCGCAACCGCTTCGTCAACGAGGAGAACCGCCGCTGGTGGACCCTCGCCGCGATGTGCTTCGCGCTGTTCATGATCATGTTGGACAACACGGTCGTGAACGTCGCCCTCCCGTCGATCCAGAAGGATCTCGGGGCCTCGATCTCCGGCCTCGAGTGGACGGTCAACGCGTACACGTTGTCGTTCGCCGTGCTGCTGGTCACCGGCGGCCGCCTCGGGGACATCTTCGGCCGCCGCCGGATGTTCCTGTTCGGCGTCGTCGTCTTCGGCGCGTCGTCGGCGTTCATCGGCCTCTCGCAGTCCGAGGCCTGGCTGGTCAGCGGCCGCGCCGTCCAGGGCATCGGCGCCGCGTTCATGATGCCCGCGACGCTCTCGATCATCTCCAACGCCTTCCCGCCGCATGAGCGCGGCAAGGCGATCGGGACCTGGGCCGGCGTGTCGGCGCTGGCGCTGGCGATCGGCCCGGTCGTCGGCGGCGCGCTGGTCGAGAACGTCTCCTGGCAGTCGATCTTCTTCCTCAACCTGCCGGTCGCCGCGATCGCCGTCGTCGTGACGCTGTTCGCCACGCACGAGTCGCGCGACGAGACCGCGCCGCCGTCGATCGACTACGCCGGCGTGACGGCGCTGACCGGCGGCCTGGCCGCGCTGGTCCTCGCGCTCGTCGAGGGCAACGCGTGGGGCTGGGGCTCGGGCCGGATCGTCGGGCTGCTGGCCTTCGCGATCCTGGCGCTGGTCGCCTTCGCGGTCATCGAGGCGCGCGTCGCCAACCCGATGGTCGACTTCAAGTTCTTCACGTCGCGGTCCTTCGCGGGGGCCAACATCGTGGCCTTCATCGTGAGCTTCGCGATGCTCGCGACGTTCTTCTTCTTCGCGCTGTACCTGCAGAACGTCCGCGGCTACTCGCCGCTGCAGGCCGGGGTCCGGTTCCTGCCGATGACCGTGGTCATCATCTTCGCCGGGCCGATCGCGGGCCGCCTCAGCGACCGCATCGGGCCGCGCCCGCTGATGACCGCCGGCCTGCTGCTCAACGCGATCTCGCTGTTCTGGCAGGGCCACCTCAGCGTCGACACGCCCTACTCCATGCTGCTCGGCGCCTTCGTCCTGATGGGCCTCGGCATGGGCCTGATCATGTCGCCGATGAGCACCGCGGCGATGAACGCGGTCGACCCGGCCAAGGCGGGCGTCGCCTCCGGCGTGCTGTCGATGAGCCGCATGGTCGGCGGCACGTTCGGCGTCGCCGCGATGGGCGCGCTGATCACCGGCCTCGGGCGCCACAGGCTGGACCAGACGTTGCCCCAGCTCTCCGCAGACGCGCGGCAGGGGCTCGCCGACGGCCTCGGTGCCGGCGCCACGGGCGGCACCGGCGCGGTCCACGACGCCGTCCAGGGCGCGTTCCTCTTCGCGCTCAACGACGGCCTGCGCATCGCGGCGCTCGTCGCGGCCTTCGGCGCCGTCGTGGCGTGGGTGCTGATCGACGCGGGCGTCCCGCGGCGCCAGCCGGTCCACGACGCCGAGAGCGCCGAGGTCGGCACGGGCGACGGCGGATCCGAGCTGGCCGCCGCCGCGGAGACGGCCGTGGCTTAGCATCGCCGCCGTGCAGGTCCTCCACAACGTCGACGACCCGGAGATCCCCAAGCTCCTCGACCGGGGCGAGTTCTTCTGGCTCAAGCTCCAGGGCTGCTCCGACGAGCAGCTCGCCGAGGTCGGCCAGCGGTTCGGCCTGCATCCGCTGGCCGTCGAGGACACCCAGGAGTTCGGCCAGCGTCCCAAGCTCGACGACTACGGCACCACCGCGCTGCTGGTCTTCTACGGCGTCGACCCCGACGGCGAGCCCGTCGAGGTCCACTTCCACGTCAGCGGCCAGTGGATGATCACCGTCCACCAGGCCGGCCACGAGCTGCTGGCCCAGGCCGCCACGCGGATCGGGCGCGAGACGCCCAAGACCGAGGAGGAGGCGATCTACCGCGTCCTGGACTCGCTGACCGACTCGTTCTTCCCGGTCCTCGACGGCGTCGACGACCGCATCGACGAGCTGATGGACGCGATGCTGCTCAAGCCCAGCCAGGACCAGCGCGAGGAGCTCTTCCACCTGCGCCGCAAGCTCATCGAGCTGCGCCGGATCGCGACGCCGCAGCGCGACATCCTCGCCCGCGGCGGCGACGTGCTGGGGCGCCTGCCGGGCCTGGAGGCCGACGACGCGCGCGACTGGTTCCGCGACGTCTACGACCACCTCGTGCGGATCTCCGAGCTGATCGACTCCTACCGCGACCTACTCTCGGGCGCGCTGGACCTCTACCTCTCGACGGTCTCCAACCGCCTCAACGCGATCTCCAAGCAGCTGACGGTCGTGGCCACGATCTTCCTACCGCTGACGTTCGTCACCGGCTTCTTCGGCCAGAACTTCGGGACCCTCGTGCGCCACATCAACAGCGCCTGGGCCTTCTGGGGCTACGGCGTCGGCGGCATGCTCGCCTCGGCCGCGGTGCTGCTCTGGTACTTCCGCCGCCAGGGCTTCCTCTCCGACGACTGAACGCCGACGACCGCATAGCCCGATCTGGCGTAATGTTCGCGCCCCGCAGGGCACCGAACTCCGACTTCTAAGGGTCTTACCGAGAACATGGCCGTTGATGTGACGCAGGTCGCCACCGTCGACACCGAGCCCGGCGTGCTGCCGGATCGGATGACCGCGTGGGTCATCCGCGAAGAGCGCTTCGGTGAGCCGAAGGACGCCTTCCAGCTCGAGGACATCGAGGTGCCGGAGCCCGGCGCCTTCGAAGTGATCGTCCGCGTGATGGCCGCGGGCGTCAACTACAACAACGTATGGGCCGCGCTGGGCAAGCCGGTGTCGGTCATGAAGTACGGCGACCACCCCGAGTTCGGCCACCACATCGGTGGGTCCGACGCGTCCGGCGTCGTATGGAAGGTCGGCGCCGGCGTCACGCGCTGGAAGGCCGGCGACGAGGTCGTCCTGCACTGCAACCAGGCCTCCTACGAGGATCCCGAGGTCCACGGCCTCGACCCGATGGCCGCGACGTCGCAGAGGATCTGGGGCTATGAGACGACCTGGGGCTCCTTCGCCCAGTTCACCAAGGTCCAGGCCCAGCAGCTGCTGCCCAAGCCCCAGCACCTGACGTGGGAGGAGGCCGCCTCCTACGGCCTCGTCTACTTCACCGCGTACCGGATGCTGATCAACCGCTGCAACATCCAGGCCGGCGACAAGGTCCTGGTCTGGGGCGCCGCGGGCGGCCTGGGCGTCTTCGCCACCCAGCTGTGCCGAGCAGCGGGCGCGACGAGCGTCGGGGTGGTCTCCAGCGCCGAGAAGGGCGAGCTGGTCAAGCAGCTCGGCGCCGCGGACTACATCGACCGCAACGAGTTCGCAGGGATGATGCGGACGGGCACGGAGACGCTCGAGGAGGAGAAGG
>JAOPZD010000177.1 GCA_025964295.1 Conexibacter sp. | reverse complement strand
GGCGCCGCGGCGACGACGTCGCGCTCGGCGTCGAAGCGCAGCAGCGCCGGGAAGGCCACCAGGATCAGCCCGACGCCCGCCACGCAGGCCAGGCCGCCGGAGATCACCGACGCCCGGACGCCGGCGAGCGCGGCGACCGAGCCGGACTCGACGTCGCCCAGCCGCGGGCCGCTGGTGACCACGAGCATGAAGACCGACGACATCCGCCCGCGCAGGCGGTCGGGCGTGACGGACTGGTTGATCGACGAGCGGCAGACGGCGCTGACGCTGTCGGCCGCGCCGGCGAGCGCGAGCATCGCGGCGGCGATCCACAGCGAGCCCGCGACGCCGGCCAGCGCGATCGCCACGCCCCACGCGACGACGGCCCAGATGACGATCCGGCCCAGCCGCCGCGCGTGGGCCAGCCAGCCGGTGGTCAGCGCGGCGACGGTCGCGCCGGCCGCGACCGAGGCGTACAACAACCCGGTCCCGCCCGCGCCGGTGTGGTAGACGCTGACCGACAGGACGGCGAACAGCGCGCGCGGCATCCCGAACGTCATCGCCAGCAGGTCGATCGCGAAGGACCCCATCAACGCCTGGTTGCCGCGCACGAAGCGCAGGCCCTCGGCGATCGACTGCAGCACGCGCATCGGCTCGGCGGCGAGCGCGGCGCTGACCCGCGGCGGTTGGGGCGCCATCGCCCACACCGCGGCGAAGATCGCCAGGCAGCTCACGGCGTCCACGGTGTAGGCGGCGCCGAGGCCGAGCACGCCGATCAGCACGCCGCCGATCGCCGGGCCCACGACCTGGGTCAGCGTGTTCATGCCGTAGTTGAGCGCCAGCGCCGAGCGCAGCCGCTCGGGCGAGACGAGGTTGGGGACGATCGACGACGCGGTCACGTTCTGCACCGAGCCGAAGCCCGCCATCGCGGCGCCGAGCACGTAGAGCGCGACGAGCGGCGGCGAGCCGGCGTAGGCCAGCGCCGCCAGGGCGCCGGCCCCCAGCACGAGCGCGATCTGGATGATCAGCAGCAGGCGGCGGCGGTCGTGGCGATCGGCCAGCGCCCCGCCGAGCAACGACATGGCCACCAGCGGTACCAGCTCGGCCGCGCCGAGCAGGCCCGTCAGGAACGCGGACCTCGTCTCGACGTAGAGCTGGTAGGGCAGCGCGACGAGCGCCGCCTGCGTGCCCAGCCCGGTGACCAGCTCGCCGGCCAGCAGCAGGCGCAGGTCGCGCGACTCGCGCAGGGGCGAGGTGTCGACGGCGACGCGGGACAGGAGGCGGACCGGCATGAGCGGCCCGCCACGATACGTCGCTGCGTACTCTGGGAGCGGTGAAGCCCGAGATCCACGTCCTCGGCCTGTCGATCAAGACCTTCGGCCTGTTCTTCGCCCTCAACTTCGCGGCCTGGGGGCTGCTGGCCGCCCGGCGCCTGAAGGAGCTCGGCCGCCCGGTGGACTGGGCCTACGAGCTCGTCACGGTCGCGCTGATCGGCGGCCTGGTCGGCGCGCGCGGCTACTTCCTGCTGCAGAACCACGACAGCCTCAGCCTCGGCGACGTCTTCGGCGGCTCGGGGCTGATCTGGTACGGCGGCCTGCTCGGCGGCGCCGTGGCCGTGGTGGTCTGGGCACGCCGCAAGGGCTTCCTGTCGCTCGACCTCCTCGACATCGCCGGCCCCGGGCTGGCGCTCGGCTACGCGATCGGGCGCATCGGCTGCCAGGTCTCGGGCGACGGCGACTACGGCAAGGCGTGGGACGGGCCGTGGGCGATGGGCTACCCGCACGGCACGGTGCCGACGGCGCCGGGCGTGACCGTCCACCCGACGCCGATCTACGAGACGCTGACGATGGGGCTGCTCGCCTTCGTCCTCTGGCAGCTGCGCGACCGGGTCCGGCCCGGCATGCTGTTCGCGCTCTACCTCGTCGGCGGCGGGCTCGAGCGCTTCCTGGTGGAGTTCCTGCGCCGCAACGAGGACGTCGCGCTGGGGCTGACCGCCGCCCAGCTGGAGAGCGCGACGCTGTTCGTCGCCGGCGTCGTGTGGATCGCGATCGTCCTCCGCCGGCATGGCTCGATCATGCTGCCCGAGGGCGAGCGGCGCCGCCGGGCCACGGCGCCCGCCGGTCAGCCGCAGCCCAGCCCGGCGTAGCGGCAGGCCACGACCGCCGGGCGCTCGACCGGCGCGCCGCGGTCCAGCGACCAGGCCAGGCGCACGTACTGCGCGTGGGTCCAGGCCAGCGGCGTCGCCGAGAACGTCCCCTGGCCGAGGCGGTGGCCGTCGCGTCCGGTCGGCGCGCGCCCGTCCCACGCCTGCTCGGGCAGCATCAGCCCGTCGTTGGCCGTGCCGGCCATCGCCGCCAGGCCGGCGGCCGCGCCCGCCCGATCGCCGAGCGCCAGCGCGTACTCCCCCCGCTCGCCGGAGAAGATCGGCCACGCGCGGCCGCGGGTCTTGAAGGTGTCGTCCTTGCCGATGCCCCACGGCGCGCCGCTGCCCGTCTCGCCGTAGCCGTCGAAGGAGAAGCGGCGCCAGAGCACGCCGGCGGGCGTCGGGACGCCGAGCTTGGCGTCGACCACCTTGACCGTGTTGGCGATCACCGGGTCGGTGGGCGCCTTGACGCCCAGCCGCGACAGCTCGAGGAAGCTCGGGTCCACGACCGCGCGCTGGTCGGCCTTCGACGGCCCGGAGTCGCCGATCTTGTAGGTCGTGGCCTTGTTGGGGCTCTTGTCCTTGGTGATGCGCAGGTAGTAGGGCTTGGGGTCATAGGGGCCGTTGGTCGTCGCCGTCCAGGACGCCACGTCGCGCGCCCAGCCGTCGGCGACGGCCTCGTAGCGCTGAGCATCGGCGACATCGCCGCGGCGGCGCGCGAGGTCGGCGGCGCAGACCAGGCCCGCGACCTCGGCGGCGATCGTCGCCGGCGACCAGCCCGACTGGTTCTCCCAGCGCTCCTGCTCGGTCCTGGGGCCCTTGCGCAGGATCGCCTCGGCGCCGCGGCGCACGTGCGTCCACGTCGCGTCGTCGGTGCGGCCGAGCTGCCAGGCCAGGACGATCGGTAGCCCGATCTCGTCGAGCTGGAGCTTCTTCCAGTGCTCGGTGCCGTCGACCTCGGAGTTCTGCGGCATCGTGCCGTCGGGCTTCTGCTGGGTCTGCAGGACGAAGTCGAGCAGGCGGTTGGCGGCCTTGACGTCGCCGGCGGCGAGCTGCGCGGTGGCCACCTGATAGAGGTCGCGGCCCCAGACGAGGTGGTAGGCGCCCGTCTTGGGCTTCTCGATCGACAGGTCGCCCCACGCCCACGGCATCGTCGGCGAGGCGACCGACGCGCCCGGGTGCGCCTTGTCCTCGCTGGCGGCCAGCACGAGCAGCGAGGCGTCGTAGAGGCGCGGGTCGGCGGCGACCGAGCGCGGCGGCGGGCCGAGCGCGTCGAGGTAGCGGTGCCAGCCGTCGGCGTACTGCTTCGCCGCGCTCGCGAAGCCCCGCCGGAGCGAGGACTTGGCCCCGGCGACCGCGGTCGCCGTGGTCTCGCCGAAGCCGAGCGCGAGCGTCAGATGGCGGTGGCCGGGCTCGCCGGTCAGCGTGGTCTGGCCGACCTGGGCGACGTTGCCCGGCCTCTCGGCGACCGTGCGGCGGTCGAGGCGGCCGTCGGCCGCGATGTCGGCCCAGCCGTCGGAGCGCCCGCGGTAGCCGCTGGAGGACGCGGTGAAGGCCGGGCGCGCGGCCAGCGCGCCGGCGGCGTG
>JAOPZD010000173.1 GCA_025964295.1 Conexibacter sp. | reverse complement strand
ACGGCCTGCGCGTCGCGGTCGGCGCCGACGCCGTCCGGGCCTGCCCGGTCACGCTGTCCGGCCCGTCACCGCTGCGCGCCGACGTCGCCGGCGCGGCCCGCCATTACGGGATCCGGCGCTTCGCGGCGCGCGGCGAGCAGCTCACGTCTGCCGGACCGGCTCTGGACGCCGTTCGCGCCGCCTGAGATTCTCGCGCCGTCCCCTGGCTGGAGACACCCACCCTCAACGGCGCTCGGTCGGCACCACACACGACCTGTCCGGGGTGAGGAGGCGCGGCAGACGGCACCCCGCGGGCTCGCGGCCCATGGTCCGGGGTGCCGTCGCCGCTGCTTCGCGCGGCCGCTGACCGCTAGCGCAGCGGCTTCGGGAACAGCAGGGAGATCGCCGACCAGTACTTGTCGATCGGCAGCGCCTGGTTGAAGATCGCCACGTCGTCGACGTCACCCGTGAAGTAGAGGTCGCAGGTGCCGAGGAAGCCGCCGAACGACAGGTCGCTCGTGGTCGACATGTTGTAGTCGATGGTCCCGGTGCCGTCGCTGGGACCGGGGACGAGCTTGCCGTCGACGAAGAGCTTGGCCGTCACGCCGTCCCAGCTGCCGGCGACGTGGTGCCACTTGCCGTTCCACAGGGTGCTCGGATCCGCGAGGCCCGACGAGCGCGCCTGGCCGGTCACGTCGTACATGTAGAAGCGCAGGCCGCCGTTGTAGGAGGTGAACAGGCCGTAGGACGAGCTGTCGCAACCCGAGGCGCCCTTGCCCAGGACGTAGCGGTAGACGCCCGGCGTCTGCGAGGCGCGCACCCAGGTCGAGACCGTGATGTTCTGCGGCGCCAGGGCGGGCGAGCTGGGGATGTGGACGAAGTCGTTGCCGTCGAAGCGCAGCGCGGAGCCGAAGAGCCAGCCCTTGATCCACGTCGGGTCGTTGTCGTCGGCGGCGGGCGTCGAGCCCAGCGTGCCGGTGTTGCCGTGGCCCGAGAGGTCGTGCACGGTCTGGCCGCTGCCCTCGTACATGGGCCACCAGCCCACGACCGAGTCGAAGACCCCCGCGTTGGCCGAGGCCGGGGCCATCAGGCCCACTGCGAGGGCGCCCGCGGCAAGCAGCCGCGCGGCGGGCCGGAGGGTACGACGGCTCATCCGTGACATGCCGGCAACTATGCCCGGAGCTGGCACCAGCACGCTACTGGCCGGAAGTCAAGGGTTGTTGTCCTTTGACGTGCATTTGAGGCTTTCGGCGGGTTCGGCCTCAAGGCGCGGGCCGCGCGGCCGAGGTAGCGGGGAGCGGCATGGACCCGTCTGACCCCGACACGCGACGCGCCACCACCGCGCGCCTGCTCGACGACGTACGCGGCCGGCTCCATCACGAGGCGCCGGGCGAGACGATGGCGGTCGCGCTGCGCTGCGAGATCGCCGCGCGGGCCGCGGGCGACGCCGCCGGCCTCGCCCGCGCGCTGGCGCTGCAGGGCGTGATCACGCTCAACCGCGGCGGCCTGCGGCCGGCGTTCTCGCTGGCGGCCGAGGCCCAGGCGGAGGCCGACGCGTCCGGCGACCCGCGGGCGGTGGTCGAGGTCACCGCGCTCGAGGCGCATCTGAGCTTCTTCTCCGGGTCCTACCGCGAGGCGCTCGAGCAGGCCGAGCGCTGCATCGTGGCGGCCGACGAGACCGGCGATGACGTGCTGCGCCTCTACGCGCGGCGCTGCGCGTGCCTGGTCCTCGGCAACCTCGAGGCGCCGGGGTGGCCGGAGCGGATGCGCGAGATGCTCGCGCTCGCGCTGGCGGCCGGCAGCCGCTGGGAGGAGGCGATGTCGCGCAACGACCTCGCCCACCGCTGCCGGGAGGACGGCGACGTCGACGGCGCGCTGGCCGAGATCGACCTGGCGCTGGAGGTGGCCGAGGGGTGCGCGCCGCGCAACGCGTTCGCCTTGGGCGTGATCCGCTGCACGCGCGCCGAGATCCTGATGGCCGCGGAGCGGGCCGCCGAGGCGCTGGAGAGCGCGCGGCTCGCCATGGCGTCGCTGACCTCGACGCCCAACCCCTACATCTACGGGATGGCGGTCTGCGTGGAGGTCCGCGCGCTGCTCGCCACCGGACGCCCGGACGAGGCCTGGCGCGCCGGCCGGACGGCCGTCGACCGGCTCGGCGCCACGGTGCCGCAGGCGCGGGCGCTGATCCTCGCCGACGTCGCGGCCGCGCTGCACCAGGCGGGCCGCGGCGACGACGCGTATGTCGCGCTGGCCGAGAGCGCCGAGCTCGAGCGGCTGGCCTTCCGGGAGCTGACCGAGCTGCAGCGCGACTTCGAGCGCGCGGTCATCCAGCAGGGCGCGGCGCGCCGCGAGGCCGAGGCGCTGGGCGCGAAGAACCGCGAGCTCGAGGCGCTGCAGGCGCAGCTGCGCGAGCAGGCGGAGCGCGACTGGCTGACGGGGTGCTTCAACCGGCGCCACCTCGACGCGACGCTGGACGGCCTGCGCGGCGACCCGGCGGCCCTGCCCCTGAGCCTCGCCGTCCTCGACCTCGACCACTTCAAGTCGGTCAACGACCGCTTCGGCCACGGCGCCGGCGACCGCGTGCTGGCGCGCGCGGCGCAGCTGCTGCGGGAGAACGTCCGCGTCGGCGACGTGGTGGCGCGCGCGGGCGGCGAGGAGTTCGTGGTGGTCATGCCCTTCACCGACGCGACCGCCGCCCGGTCCTGCGCCGAGCGGCTCCGGGCGGCCATCGCAGCCGAGCCCTGGGGCGAGATCGCCACCGGCATGGCGATCACGACCTCCATCGGCGTCGTCACCGCCCCGACGACGACCGACCTCGACACGACGATCCGCCTGGCCGACCGGCGCCTGTACGCGGCGAAGTCGGCCGGGCGCAACCGGGTCGACGCGGACTCGTTCGCGGCGGCGGCGGCCTAGCCTCCGTACTCGCCCGCCAGAACGACGAAAGCCCCGCTGGCGCGAGGCTTCGTTGAGTACCGCCACGGGGATTCGAACAGAAGTGCCACGGTAGACCGATGGCCTGCCGTTCCACGAGATCCGTTGCCGTTACTGGAGATCAGACGATCCCGGCCGCCGCTCTGAACCGCCAGGAACCGCCTCCCCCGGCTCTCGCGGTTCCCATACGGTTCCCACGGCGCTAGTCTGCCGCCCATGCGGACCTGCGAGAACTGCGGTCGACCGGCGACGATGTTCCGCGGCCTGAGCGACGGCAGCGAGGCCGCCACGTGCGCCACGTGCAAGCCCGGCGGCTGGACCGGCGACGCCCGGCCGCTGATCGAGACGCTGCCCGATCTCTCGAACCGGATCACGCTGTCAAAGTCGGAGGCGGCCGACTTGCTCGGCGTCAGCGTCGACTACCTCGAACAGCGCATCGTGCCCGAACTGCGGGTCGTGTCCAAGGGCGCCCGCGTGCTCATCCCCCGCGCTGAGCTTGAGCGATGGGTTGAATCCTCGGCCGCGCGCGCGTTGCAGGGTCGCTGACATGGCGATGTCCAACGGGATCGAGTCCCGGACGACGGAGAAGGGCGCCAGGCGCTACCGAGGTGCCGTCAAGGTCGGCGGCAAGCTCAAGCGCGGCCCGTGGGGCTCGCACGCTGAGGCGCGTTCGTGGCGCTCCAAGGCGCTCGGCGAGATCGAGGCCGGGACGATGGTCAAGTCTTCGGCCGTCACCGTTCGCGCGGCGTGGGAGGACTTCTACGCGCAGGCGGTCGCGGGCACGGCGATGAGCCGCTCGCGCAAGCCGTTCAAGGCCGCGACGCTGCGCGGCTACGTGCGCGGCTGGGCGAAGATCGATCCCGAACTTGGCGCTCACCGGTTGACCGACCTTCGCCGAGGCGACGTTCAGGCGATGGTCGACCGCTGGGCCGCGTCCGGGATGTCGCCGAGCACGATCCGCAACAGCCTCGACCCGCTGCGCGTCATCTACCGCCGCGCGATCGATCGAGAACTCGTCTCCGTCAACCCGACCGACCGCCTCGACGTCCCCGCCGACCGCGACGATGAGCCGATGCGCTTCGCGTCGCGCGACGAAGCCGCCCGCCTGATCGCAGCGGTGCCCGAAGGCGAACGCGCGTTGTGGGCGACGGCCATGTACGCGGGCCTGCGCCGGGGCGAACTGCGCGCGCTCCGCTGGACCGACGTAGACCTCGGCGCCGGCCTGATCGACGTTCAACGGTCGTGGGATGACAGCGAGGGCGAGCAGGCGCCGAAGACGAAGGGATCCCAGCGGCGCGTGCCGATCGTCCCGGCGCTGGCCGACGCGCTCCGGGCGCAGCAGACCACGACGAAGCGCACGGGCTCTGATCTCGTGTTCGGGCGCACGGCCAGCGAGCCGTTCATCCCGACGACCGCCCGCGCGCGGGCGCTGGCCGCCTGGAAGAAGGCGAACAGCGAGGGCGCAAAGCGCCTCGGGCGCCCCCTGCGCGACGACGAGACGCTGCACCCGATCACCTTGCACCAGTGCCGCCACACGATGGCGTCGCTGATGATCGCGGCCGGGTGCAACGCCAAGGCGCTCAGCGTCGTCATGGGGCACGCATCGATCAGCATCACCTTCGACCGCTACGGCAAGTTGATGCCGGGCGGCGAGTCGGAGGTTGGGCGCCTGCTCGGCGAGTACCTCGAAGCGGCCTAGCAGTCACAGCATGCGGTCCTACTGGCGGGCCTCGTGTGTCTCCATAAGGAACAGGGCCATGCTCCCCGCGAGATTCACCGCCAAGGCCGCGTGGCGAGGTGCCGGCCTGTAGGTCTTACGGCCCGACGCATGGGAGTCCGAGATCCTGTTCCGAACGCTGCCCAGTTCCTTCACTACCGTCGTGCAGGCTCCCAGGATCGCGCGGAACTGCTCCTCGGTGTGGTCCGACGGAGCGAGCTTCAACGCCTTCTGTACGGCCTTGTAGAGCGCTGGCAGATCACCCCGTTCCGAGTACGTCACGCCTCTGTCGTCAAGGATCGTCTTGCAGGTTGATTCCAGCAGCGAACGCGCGGCCGTAATCGCGCCCGACGGGTCAGAGGTCCGCCGGTCGATGGCCTTGCTCCACGCGGTCGACACTGATGACGAGTCGAGATGCTCCGTGCCTGTCGTCACGACTCCGTCGAGAGGTGCAGAGCCGTCGCCCCTGAGGCCGGGACGCAGGCGCTCGCAGAGCACACCGTCACCCTCTCGGCCCGGCGACAGAACGCGCACGTTGTGCGTGTACCTGTGATCCCAGACCTCCACGTGGGCCTTGATCGCAGCACCGATCTTCCGATCCGCGTCCTTGACAGCGCGGGCCGCCGCGCGAGCCGCCGGATCGTGGCCGTTGAAGTACAGGTCGTAGACGGTCTGGTGATCGCCCCAACTGTTCTGGTCGGCCACCGCCTCGACGCGGTAGGCGTGTCGCATCGCTTCATAGACGGGCATCGCTGTGCGCTCTAGGTCCTGCTCAACGTCCGACCACACGAACGCCATCTCTTGGAGCAGGTCTGGATTCGGCTCGTCACCTAGCACGACGGGCGAGTGTACGACTGCGTCTAGTCGACGCCTCGCAGAAGGTCTGGCACCGTCACCCCTAGCGCACGCGCGATCTAGACCCAGCGAGGTCAAGTGGGGCGACCTCGACGCGCCTCTGGGACGCGGGCCAGGACGACGCATGCAACCCCTACAACTTGCCCGCCTCCCCGGATCGTTGGGGCCACTGGCCTGAGTCGGGTTCCCGCATCGTGCGGGCACCTTCGGCCAACCACTGCACGCGGCGTGCAGTGCGCGGTAGCCTCCGCGCGGTACAGAGCGCCGCCCCCCTCGCCTCTACCGGCCAAGGTTTCCGCGAGGGGGGCGGATGGCCTGTCACGCCTCAGAAGTGATAGGGCATGGACCAGGCCCGATGGGCGTTTCCTGCGGGAGTTAGCCGCTCAGTCCGCAAATTCCAGACGTTTCCGTCGCTCGATTCGGCCCCGAATCGTGGATGTGCAGGACTTTCGCCGTGGCGTTGACGTGATCAGGTGCTTGCGGAGGTAGCTCTCAGCAACCCCAGCGTCGCCGCCACGCCCGCGATGGACGGCACGGCATGACGGCGACGCTGGGGTTGCTGCGCGCGGCTAGGGGCCTCAGGCCGCCGCCTTGGTCTCGTCAGGTACCGCGACCGGACCGGGCTGGATCCCGCCCTTGGCGCCCCTGATCGTGGCCAGCCAGCCGCGCTCGACCGCGAGTGGGAGCGTGCGCGACAGCGTTCGACGAGAGACGCCGACGTGAGCGGCGACCTCGTCGCGCGAGCAGCCGCCTCGGTCCTGCACGTAACGCGCGACGATCGCGGCCCGGTCGACGGGATCGACCGCCCGCCGGGCGGGCTTCGGCCTGGCCGTCGGAGCGGCGGCGACGGGGCGGCGCTTCGGCTCACGCTTCGTCATCGCCTCGGCTACGCGCAGTAGTGCAACGCCGTAATGCTGCGCGCAGAGAACCGTCCCACGGACGCGCGGCGTCGCGCCGCACTCACGGCAGCCGTTCACGACGTTACGTAGACGTGGTGCGGGTCGATGTGGTGGCGCGGCAGGCCGAGCGCGCGGCTCAGGCGGAGCCACGTCGCGTCGCTGGCCCGGGCGTCGTTCGACTCGATGTCCTGGATGACCGACACGGCCACGGTCGACCGCGCCGACAACTCGTCCAAGGTCAGGCCGTCACGACCGAACGTCAACCGCGCCTTGCGCAGCAGGTGCGCGTTGGCGTCCGGCGCGAGCGCCTTGCGCCGGTGCGCCTTGAACACGCCCTGTGAGACGCGCGAGCGCGCGTTCTCCCGTGCCTCCGAATCCCAGATCAACTGGTCCATGTCCTAGCCCTTCTCGTTCTTGTTGCGGTTGGTGATCAGCCGGTCTAGCTCGCGCTCGACGTTGGCCGGGTACCGCGTCTCGCCAAGCTCATAGGAGTTCAGCGCGCCCTGCTCCCCGAAGACCCACGCGGCAGCGCGCTTGGCCTCGGTGCGGTGAAGTCCGACCCAGTAGGGGTAGAGGAGGGTCATCGAAGGTCCGCCGGGTCGATGCCCAACTCGTCGGCCAGTCGCTCGCGGCGCAGCTGCGCCCGCGCGTAGGCGCGTGCCGCCTTGATGTTCGCGGCGTGGTCCGCCGCCCGCAGGATCTCGGCGACCTCCTCAGCGGAGCCGAGCGGGGTGGGAGCCGGAGGCGTCACGTAGTCCTTGGCGAGTCCGGCCGCCGACTCGAAGCGCGCGGGGGCGCCTGGGTTGTCCAGCGAGCGCAGCTGCGTCTCGCCGCCGCGCTTGGCGACGATCTCGAAACGCTCGTTGGTGTGTGCGTCGATGACGATCACGCCTCAGCCGCCTTGCGGATCTCGTCCGGCGTCTTCTTCGGCGCCGGGTCGCGGCGTGAGCGCGGACGCTTGGAGTCCGGGCGCGTGAACGCCCAGGGCGACTCGCGTCCCTCGTTGGCCTCAGCGGCCGAGAGGCCGGCCGCGTGCTGGGCCAAGTTGTACGCCTCGATCTCGGCGTCATCGGCCTTGCGGTACTCGGCCAGGAACTCGTCCAGCGTGTCGAACAGCACGGTCGGGCCGGTCCAGTCCTCGGCCACGGCACCGAACTCCAGCGAGGACACCACCAGCTTGACGTCGTTTGTCATGGCGTCGGCCGTGGCGAAGGTCTGGAGGCCGTTCACCTGGACCAGGTCGCCCGCGTCGCCCTGCGGCTCAAGACGGGCATACGCGCGCGCCCAGGGCTTGCCCTCCGGCGAGTCGACATGGTGGAACGTCCTCGGCGCATCCCAGCTTGAAACGAGCATCAGCGGATGCCGCCCCAGCCGCTGCCGCCGCCGGAGTAGCCGCGCCCGCGCCGGTGCAGGTCGTCCTCAGCCGCGCCGTTCTGACGGCGGATCCGCCGAAGCTTCTCGCCCGGCGCGTAGGTCCCGGTGATGACCGGGTGCCCAGTCGGCTCCAACGGCTCGGGCCGATAGCGGTCCGCGAGCCACGGCAGGCCCGTGATCGGGTCGATCCCGTCGGGGACGGTCGGAACGGCGGGCGGCTGCGCGGTGCGCTTCTTGAAGATGGGCATGAGGTGGTACGAAGCTCTCAGTAGTGGCTGCTGTACGTCCATTATCTCACGCTGCTCGCCAGCCTCCCCCGGCCTCGGGTGAGTCCGCACCACTGACCTCGGTTGAGCGTGGCGAGCCGCCTGCTGGACTTGAGGCATGACCATGCAGGCGCTCAACCCCTACAAGTTCGAGATCGGCGGGAAGGCGCTGGACGCCAAGGCGCTCGACAACGGTGATCTCTTGTTGGAGGGGTGGGCCGCCCGCTGGGACATCGACCGTGAGCGGGAAGCTTTCGATCCGGCGAGCTTCGATGGAGGGATCAAGGCGTTCATCGACGGCACGGCCGCGTTGTGCTGGCACCACGACCACAAGGCCGTCCTTGGCCGTGTCCTATCGCTGGAGCGTCGCCCGGAGGGGCTCTGGATGCGCTGCCGGGTCGACCGGCAGGAGCCCGGCTCCCCGCTGCGCCACATCTACAACGGCATCCGCAAGGGGTCGATCACGGGCGCGTCGGTCGGCGGATTTTTCGCCCGAGCGCTCAAGGCGGGCCGCCGGACGATCACGGGCGTCGACCTGGTCGAGGTCAGCCTCACGGCCGCGCCCGTCGGCGGCCACAACACGCGCTTGTCCGTGGTCGCGGGCAAGGCGCTCGCCAGTGGATCGGGGGACGACCTCGACGGGTCGCTCGCGCGGCTGGAGCTCCACGCGCTCTCGCTCCGGCTTGACGAGATGCGCGAGGCCGAGCGCGTGCGCCAGACGGCGAACCGCTACCTCGTGTCCCGCTAGGGATCTGAGGCCGGGAGAAGGGCCGCCAGCGCCCACAGGAACGCGTAGCGCCGAGGGCTGGACCATTCCCGGTGGATGCCCCCGGCGCTGCGCTGAGCCGCGCCCCGCGCGACCGGAGGAGGACCGGATCGCTGGGGCTACTCGTAGATGGTGCCCTATGCCGCGACATGCGAGTTTCGGCCGGCGGCTTCGCTCAGCACCCCCGACTGCTTGGCACTCGCGCTGATACAGTCTGGGACGTAGGTAGATCGCAGTAGGTCGCCGTCAGCACGCGGATCGAGTACCGCGCTTCAACGGGAAGTAGCGGGCGACCAACGGGAGTTCGATCTACCACATGCCTACCACCGTCCTTCGCCGCGCGCGCATCTCGCGCGGCCTGTCGACCGTCGCACTCACGCGTGCGGCTGGCATCTCGCGCATGACGCTGTGGCGCCTGGAGACCGGCCGCCAGAGCGGCTGTCAGCCGCTCACGCGCGTCGGTCTTGAGCGCGCCCTGGGGCTGCCCTTCGACGTGCTGATCCTGCCTGACACGACGAACGCCGCCACCCCGGAGGGTGACGGCGCGGGAGTCCTGACGACCCCGGCTACCACCCCGGAGGCGTCCTGATGAAGGCTACCGTCTCGATCGACCCAGCGCTCGCGTACTTCGCGATCTGGTTTACGGCACTGACCATCTCGGCGGTGATGTCCTGATGGCCGTCCCCGCTGAGGTCGAGACGTTCGCCGCGCTCTTGGCGACGGTCACCGACGAGGCCGAGCGCGAGCGCCTGATCGCCGCCGCGAAGATGAAGGCCGTCAAGGGCGCGCCCGACGAGGCGTTCGAGTTGCCCGGCTTGACGCTGGACCTCGACGCTCCCGCCGACGCGCCCCGGTGGATCGTCCACGGGGTCATCGAGCGGGGCACCGTCGCCATCCTCGCGGGCGACACCGGGGCCGCGAAGTCGATCGTCAGCCAGTGGCTGACGGTGCAGGCGCTCAAGGGCAACGACTGGTTCAACAGGACGACCCACATCGACCGCGTGATCTACGTAGACGAGGAGAACCCCGACCGCCTCGTCAAGGCGCGGCTGCGGGCGATGGGCCTGCGCAACGACGAGTTGAACCGGCTGCGCTACGTCTCGCGCCACGGCGTCACGCTGGGCAAGGACGCCGACGACGCGAAGCTGCGCGCGACCATCGCCAGCGCGCAGCCCGACCTCGTCGTGATCGACACCCTCATGTCGGCGTCGGCGGTTGACGTCAACGACAACGTCGCGGCCGTCGAGATGATGAAGAAGATGCGCGGGCTCGCTCGCGAGTTCGACTGCGCCGTCCTGATCCTGCACCACGAGCGCAAGCAGCAGAAGGACGGCCCGGCCTCCGGGTCCTCGCAGCAGACGCTAGGCGCCCGCCAGTGGGTCGGGCAGACCGACGCCCTGCTGACGATCGCGACCGAGGGCGAGATGTCGCGCACCGACCTCGACGACGGCGGGTTCAAGCTGCGCCGCACCTTCAAGTTGAAGTTGGCCGAGAAGGATCGGGACGGACGCCTCAACGGCACGCGGCGCATCGCCGTCGAGAGCGAGAAGGACGACGCCGAGCGCCTGATGTGGATGACGGTCACCGACGAGGGCGCGCTGAGTCAGGCGACGGCCAAGGACGACGACGCCGTGGCGATCCTCACGGCGCTGCGCAACGCCGAGGGTGACGGCTTCATGGGCCGCAAGGACATCGCCGGCGCGACCGGCGAGAAGGACCCCAGCAGCCCCAGCGGTACGTGGAAGACCGCGCTCAAGGATGCGGTGGACTCCGAGCACGCCGAGCACGTCGGGCAGCGCTACCGCATCACCGAGAGCGGCCGGGACCACCTCGCGGCGCTGCGATCGACCGCCATCGCCGGGGCGATCTGATGACGCCCGGAACGCTGGGGTCGCTGGACGGATCGGGCCGGGCCGCCCTAAAGGGTTGGCCCGATGGCCCGATCGGCCCCTTTGGGCTGAACTTGGGCCGTGATCGGGCCACCGCTCGACTCCGAGCCAGCGGCCGCGCCGAAGGCGGCGCGCCGCATGGCGCCGGAGGTTCTCGACTGCGTAACCGGACGATGAACCGGTGGATCGGGCCGGGATCGGGCCGGGATCGGGCCAAGCTGCGATCGGGCCGGAGGTTCGGACGATGATCGCCCCGTTTCGCGAGATCTCGGCCGTCGATCGGTGCCGCGCGCTCGACGCCTACGACGACCTCCTCGACGCCGCCTGTGAGGCGTACCGCCACGGCTGGCGGTGCCATGAGCGGGACGTCATCGCCGCCGAGGCCCGGCGCCTCGGCCTGACCGTGTGGCCCGCCCTGCTCGACCGCATCACTCGCGAGGCGACCGCCTCGACGTACACCTACCTCTAGAACGGAGAACGGCGCCATGCCCAAGACCTTCAACATCAACCGCGCCCTTGGCGGCAACCCGCTCCAGCAGGCGTACGAGCGCATCGCGCGTCTTGAGGCCGAGGCGCTTCGTCTTCGCGAGGCGTTGTCGGCCGAGACGCGCCGCGCCGACACCGAGGAGACGCGCCGTCTCGTTGCCGAGCAGGATGCCGAGACGCGCGCCACCGCGCATACGGTGATCTTCGCCGACGGCCGGTTGCCCCAGCACTACGAGCCTGAGACGGCGCCCAACCGCGCCCGGCACGCCGCGCAGCGCCTCGGCGTTCAGACCCGCGTCCTCGGCCCGGACGGTCGCGTGGTCTGGGACTCGCTCGGCTGGGCGGCGACCTCGAACCCGCCTGTCAGGTTCCCGTAGCGGGTTGGGGGGACCCACATACTCCCGTTCGATTTTCCCCGCCGAGGGAGTGACCCCAGCGACACCTACAACTTGGTTCGGCCAGCAACGCCAACGGGTTACGACACGAGTCGGGTCGTAAAGACCGAGGCGGTGACGGCGTGGGGGTGCCGAAGAATGTTCGACGGTTGTCGAACTAGCGATGCTGGGGCTACTGAGCCACGCTGAGCGTTGATCCGTCCGGCGCGACTGCCACCGTGCACTGCTCCGACAACCACTGGAGGGTCACCATGGCACGAGGCTGGATTCACACCGTCTACCGCAGCGCGTCGAGCGACTGGGCAAACGAGGTCGAGGGCGGCGACCGGGCGTCAAGTGTCCACGCAACGAAGGATGAGGCGGTCAAGCGCGGCCGCGAACTCGCCATCGCCGCCAAGACCGAGCACGTCATCCACAACATGGACGGCACGATCGGGTCGCGCAACTCCTACGGCAACGATCCGTTCCCGCCGCCCAACTAGGTCCGGGCCAAGACCCGGTGCAGGGTGCTCGGCTGCCACGGTCCGCCGCCGGGCGCGGTGAAGCCCTCGGCGTCCAGCGCGGCCGCCACCTTGCGGATGGACATGGTCGCCCGCAGTGCCCGGGCGCGGCGCTCGACGTCCTCGCCGATCACGCGGGCACGGCCTAGGCGGTGGCCGGCCGCTCGGCGCTGCGCCAGTGCCTCGCGTGTGCGCTGCGAGATCAGGCGACGTTCGTACTGGGCGAAGGTCGCTCGCACGTGGGCCATCATTTCGCCTTCGGGCGTGGTGGTGTCCACGCCGAGGTCCAGCGCCACGATCGACCACCCTTCGCGCTGCGCGGTCGCCATCAGTGAGGAGAAGTCCAGCATGCTGCGCGAGAGGCGGTCGAGCCGCGACACGGCCAGCACGTCGGCCTTGCCTTCGCGCAGTGACCCCAGCGCCGCTTGGATGCCCGGTCGCCGCATGTCCTTGGCGCTGAATCCGGCGTCCTCCACCCAGTCGACCGACCACCCCCTGGGGGTGGCCGATGTTGCGATGGTCGCCCGTTGCGCGTCGAGGCCCAGGCCGCTGTCGGCCTGCTCGCTCGTGGACACGCGCACGTAGCCGATGACGCGCACGTCAGCCGCCCCGGCCGAGCCCGGCGAGCAGGCGCGCGCGACGCTGGACGTTGCCCGCGTAGGTGGCGACCTGCACCCACGCCTCGCGCGCGGCCTCGGCGTGGCTGGGGTCACTGGGCACGGCGACGGCGGCAGCGATGGCCTTCGTCAACTCGGCGCCGAGCGCTTCGGCCTCGGCGGCACGTTGTGCGTCGGTCACGCGGGGAGCCCGCGTAGGGTGGGTGTTGCTCATAGGACTTCACTCCTGTGGGCCAGGCCCCCGGACGTCATCAGCGTCGCGGGGGTCACTTAGTGGATGGGCGACCACCGTAGCTGTTCGCAAGACGTTCCTCAAGCGAACACAAGAATCGCAAAAGGTGGACCTGAGCAGGGGAAAGTACGGGGTGGATCCCACTCACCTAGGGGCCAAAATCGAAGTGGTACAAAGCCCCTACGGGGCAGCGTCCCCCCGGGAAGCGCGCCCGATCCGGTCGCGGTGTGCTTCATACGCCTTCTGGAAAGCGGCGGCGCGTACCCACGGGCTCGGGTCCTTGCTCTCCGCTGCTGCCTGGTAGGCGCTGAACCAGTCAAGCGCGCTGGAGAACGCCTCGGCGGCTTCCTCGACGCCTTCCGCCTCGGCGCGCTCGCGTGCTTCGGCGAGCACCTGCCGCGCGGCTAGCGTGCCTTCGATGCCGGTGGTTGTCAGCTTGAAGGTCAGCAACCGGCCCGCGAGTCCTCCCACGATGAGCAAGCCCGCACCGACGATCGCGAAGGCGCTGGACACCGCATCGGCCAGGTAGCCGACTGCGGCGGCGACGATCATCGCCAGGCCGACGACGGCGAACAGGACGGGGGCGTTCGCTTCCAGGACGGACGACGGGCTACGCCGCGCAGGAACGTTCTCCACGTGGTCAGCATCCCCAGCGAGGCGGACGTCTCAGCGGCCAGCGACCCCAGCGGCTCAGTTCAGGTTGGCGGCGCTGGGGTCGCTGTCTAGCGCGGCGGCGCGGATGCCCGGACGCGGCGGTACCACGCCTCCAGGCGGGCGCGCAGCACGGCTTCCAAGGCGCGCGACCCGGCGTCCTGGTCATCGGGGAAGCTGACCCGAACGTCCACGGCGGTTGACTCCTCCGTGAGGACGTTGGCGGCCTCGGCCGCGCCGCGCGCCAGCTCGTGAAGGTCCGCTAGGCCGAAGTCGCCGCGCGGCAGGTCGAGCCTCATCGAGCGGCGGCCGCCGCTGCCTTCCGTCTCGACCTCGACCACGACGCGCCACATGCGCAAGACGCTACACGACTTCTAAGTCGTGGAGATCAGACGGCCGATCAGTGAGGGTCCGCCGCCGTGTCGCTCAGCGACAACATCAGAGCCGCTCGCGCAGCGGCGGGCATGACGCAAGACCAGGCCGCCGACGCGGCCGGGATGCAAGTCGCGGTCTACTCGCGCATCGAACGCGGCGAGTCCGATCCGCGCGTCTCGTCGCTGCTCAAGATCGCGCGGGCACTGGGCGTGACCGTGTCGGACCTGCTGCGCGGCGTCGAATAGCGCTCGGCGGCTACTTCGCGACAACCGGGCGACCGACGCGTAGCGTCGGCGGGCATGTTCTCGATCTCTTGCACCCTCCCCCGCCCCGCTGACTGCGCGAGCCTGGTCGCGCTCATCGACGGCGTCCGTCTCGTCGGCGAGCAGACGACCGACGGGCGCGTGGCTCTGCGCATCCCGGCAGCGAGTGCGGACACCGCCGGAGCGGTCGTTTGGAAGCTCAGGCAGGGGCTCGGGCTCGACGCTGAGAGCATGAACATCGCGCCCCCCGAGGCCGTCTGAGCGAGGGTTCGATCCTCGATCCGGTTCCCAAGACGGTTCCCATATGGCCTCCGGAACGACAGAAGCCCTTGCAGTGCAAGGGCTTCCGGAGTACCGCCACGGGGATTCGAACCCCGGTTTCCGCCGTGAGAGGGCGGCGTCCTAGTCCCCTAGACGATGGCGGCTCGGGGAGGTGAAGCGTAGCAAGGCGCGGAGGCGTCACGTGCGGACGCGTGACCCGCATCGGTCGCTATGCTCGCTGCTCGCCGGCGGATGTGGCGGAATTGGTAGACGCGCGGCGTTCAGGTCGCCGTGAGAGCAATCTCGTGGAGGTTCGAGTCCTCTCATCCGCATGGACACTTGAAGGCCCGCCCCGTGCGGGCCTTCGCCGTTCCGGCCGTTCCTCAGCGCAGCGACGTGTACGACAGGTCCCAGGAGTCGAAGTAGACGTTCGTCACGCCCTTGACGTCCTGCGACCGGATCAGCGTCGCGACGTCCCACTGCAGCGGCACCGCCGCGGCCTGGGCGACGATCTGGCGGTCGATCGCGCCCCAGGCGGCGCGGCGCGCGGCGCCGGTCAGCAGGCCGGCGCTGACCATGGCGGCGTTGATCGCCGGATCGTCGAGCTGGGAGAAGTTGGTGTTGCCGGACTCCGGCGAGATCGACTTGCCGCTGAAGACCGGCTCGAGCATCGGCTCCGGATCCGGGAAGTCCTTGAGCCAGGCGACCGTGCTGCAGGCGAGCACGTGCTTGGGCGGCGCCGAGCACCAGTCGGTGAACAGCGCGTCGTCGGGGACGATCCGCAGCCGGATCCGGAAGCCGAGCTTCTCCAGCTGCGCCTGCACCACCTGCGCGACGCTGCGCTCGGTGGCCGTGCTCCCGCTGACCACCAGGAACTGCTCGTGACCCGTGTAGCTCCCGGACGGGTAGCCGGCCTTCTTCATGTAGGCCTTGGCCAGCGCCAGGTCGCCTCTCGGCGCGTCGGCCGACACGAAGTCGAAGCCCGGCCCTCTCAGACCGCCGGCCTCCGCGAAGCCCGGGATCCCCGGTGGCAGGAAGTGCGTCGCCAGCGGACCGGTCACGGGACCGCCGCGGGCCCGGCGCGCCGCCTCGCGGTCGAACGCCGCCAGCACCGCCTTGCGCACGTCGAGGTGGTCGAACGGCTTGATCGTCGTGGTGAGCGGCAGGAAGCGGTAGCCGCCGGTCGGCAGCTGGACCGCCTGGTCGCGGCGCCGGCGCGAGACGAGCTTCAGGATCGCCGGTGGCGGCGTGACGTCGAGCACCATGTGCGATCCGGCCAGCACCTGCCGCGCGGCCAGGCCGCTGTCGGTCGCGTTCGTCCGGATCCGGATCTCGTCCAGGAACGCCGGCCGCCGGTCGGTCGCCCGCCGCCAGCTCGGGTTGCGCACCAGCTCGATCAGGCGCCCCGGCTGGTAGCCGACCGTCTTGCCCGACGCGTCGTTGCGCACCATGTACGGCCCGGTCGCGACGACGTGGTCGTTGTAGGTCGACGGGTTGTGCGCGTCGAACGGCCGCGCGTACTCCTCCGGCACCGGCGCGCTGGCCGGGATCGCCAGCGCCCCGATGAACGACGCCGACGTCGGGCGCTTCAGGCGGAAGACGATCGTGTGCGCGTCGGGCGTCGTGATGCCGCGGATCGCGCGGACGCCGTCGGTGGGCGCGGTGGGCGCGCCCACCAGGTCATCGAAGTACCCCGTGAACACGCCGCCGACGTTGACGCTGAACGTCCGCTCCAGGGCGTAGGCCACGTCGCGCGACGTCACCTCGCGGTCGACCGGCGGCGAGAAGCGCACGCCGCGCCGCAGCCGGATCGTGATCGTCCGGCCACCGCCGCTGACCACCGGCGCGGCCGCCGCCATGTCGGGCACCGGCCGCGACAGGTCGGTCGGCCGGTAGCCGTACAGCGGCCGCTGCGTCGCCGAGGCGACCTGGATGCCCTCCGCGAACGACGTGTGGCCCGGATCGAGGAAGTCGACGTCGCTGCCCGCGAGCATCGTGAGGGTTCCGCCGCGACCGGGGTCGCGACGTTCATCGTTCCCACAGGCGCCGAGGCTGAGGAGCGCGGCCAGCAGCGCTCCCGCCGTGGCGAGCCGGACCAGCACGCGCACCTTTGCGACGCTAGCGCTTGGCGCGGCGGCGCTTGGGCGCCGCCGACGCGTCCTCCGTGCCGGCGGGCGGCGCGGAGTAGCCCAGCAGGGTCAGCCGGCCACGGACCTCGGGCCCGCCGCTCTCGTCGTCCTGCAGGCGGCCGGCGCTGGCGGCCTGCTCCTCGATCGCCCAGTCGAGCAGCTCGTTGAGCCGGTCGCCGAGGGCGCGCCACCCCTGCTCGTCGAGCAGGAGCGAGGTGTAGGACAGGTGCCGGTCGGCGCGATCGTCGAACGTGCCGGCGGCGACGGCGTTGCGGACGTCGCTCAGCGCCTTGCTCAAGACCGTGTTGGAGACGGCCTTGCGCGCGCTGGGCGGCAGCTGTGCCCAATCGTCGTCGTCGAGAAATGGGCGCGTGAGCGCTCGGTAATGATGCTCGATCGCTCCGCGACGCGGCGTGGTTCGAACGAGCTCGATGCACTCGAGCTCGCGCAGGATCCGCACGTGGTAGCTGACCAGCGGCAGCGACTCCTCGAACTCCTTGGCCATCTCGTTCGGGCTCGCGACGCCCTCGTTGAGACGGGTCAGGATCCGCATGCGGAGCGGGTGCGACAGCGCCTTGACGATGTTGCTGTCCAGCTCGTGCGTGTCCTTGGTGCTGTTGTTGCGCCGGGCTTCGGCGGTCGTCGACTTGCTCATGGGCGCTCTCCGTCGTGTTCGGCCAGAACCTGCTGCAGCCGTCCGCGCGCCCTGTGCAAGCGCACCTTGGCGGTGCCCTCGGGGATCCCGAGAGCGCTGGCCACGGCGGGCTGCGTGAGGTCGTCGACGTATCGCAACGCCAACAGCTTACGGTCCTGGGGGGTCAGACTGCGAACCGCTCTGCGGACATCTACCTGAAGGGGCAGTCTCTCAAGCCGTCTGGCAGCGACTCGATCGTCGAGATCGCCGTGCTCCTCGAGGCTCACGGCGACCGCCGCGCGCTCGTGATGGCGGCAGGCCTCACGGCGCACGATCGTGCGCAGCCAGGCCACCGGATGGTCCGGAACGGTGCCGGCGCGCAGGCTGCGCCAGACGCGGATCAGCGCCTCCTGGGCGATGTCGGCGGCGTCGTCGGGCGCCGCGACGCGCCGGGCCTCGCGCAGGCACCGGTCCGCCAGCGAATCCCAGTCCAGCGCCGAACGCGCCAGGAATGTTGCATCGTGATGAAACGCTTTTGACTGCTTTGGGGGTCTTGACATGGCATGACCCTGATCCAGCCGGAGCAACCTGCGGAAAAAGAAACATCGACGGCTCCGTATGACCCCATGGCGCCGCACTACGAGGCCTTCGTCGGCGACGCCGTGGTCATGCGCTACGGCGAGTGGCTCGCGGGCCTGCTGGACCTCGCCGCGCAGCGCGGCGTCCGCGGCGGCCGGGCCCTCGACGTCGGGTGCGGCACGGGGCGCAGCCTCGCCGCCCTGCTGACCGCGGGGTTCGAGGCGTCGGGCGTCGACCCGTCGCGGGGGATGATGGACATCGCCCGCGCGCGGCTCGGCGACGACGTCGAGCTGCAGGTCGGCGGCCTGCCCGACGTCCCGGACGGTCCGCCGGTGGACCTGGTGACGGCGTTCAACGACATCATCAACTGCGTCGGGCCGCGCGACCTCGACGCGGCGATCGCCGGGCTCGCCTCGCGGCTGGTCCCCGGCGGCATCCTGCTCTTCGACGCCAACACGCCGCTGACGTTCAGCACGTTCTTCGGCAAGACGTTCTGCCGCAGCAGCCCTGACCTGTTCCTCGTCTGGGAGAGCCTGGAGCCGGGCGACGACGGCGGCCACCGCGCCGACCTGCACGCGTTCGAGGCCGACCCCGACGAGCCCGGCTGCTGGCGGCGCTCGATCAGCCACCACGTCCAGCACCACCACCCGCACGCGCGCGTGACCGCCGCGCTGGCCGCCGCCGGGCTCGAGCTGCTGCTCGTCCAGGGCCAGCAGGACAACGGACCGCGCGACCCCTTCTGCGACGAGTCGATCCACACCAAGCGGATCTACGTCGCCCGACGTCCATGACCCCGAGAACAGAAAGGAGGGCGCTCCATGCTGAAGATCACGCAGGTCGAGGAGCCGGTTCTGCCGGCGCTCGCCACCACGAAGGGTCAGTAGGACCCGCCGTTCCCCCGATCCTGGCCGCCCCCCGTTGCGGCCAGGACCGGGAACGGTCGCGGCCCAGGCTGAAGTCCACGATCGAGGTGGTCGCCGACGGCGACCGCCTGGTGCTGATGCGCGGCGGCCGCCCGGGCGGCGACGTCGCGCTGGAGGGCGATCCGGCGGTGCTCCTCGCGCTGCTGGCGCTGCTCGACGGCACCCGCGGGCACGCGGCGATCCTGAACGCGCTGCGTGCCGGCCCCGCCCCCGCCCTGACGGCGGCCGACCTCGACGAGGCGATCGCCGCGCTCAGCGCCGACGCGCTGGTCGAGGACGCCGGCGACGACGCGCGCCACCTCGACGCCGGCGCGCTGGAGCGCTACGACCGCCAGCTGCGCTACTTCGGCGACCTGTCCAACGGCAGCGACGACCTCCCGCGCGCCGCGGCCCAGGTGCGGCTGGAGGCCGCGACCGTCGCCGTGCTCGGCCTCGGCGGC
>JAOPZD010000150.1 GCA_025964295.1 Conexibacter sp. | reverse complement strand
GACCTCGCCCTCCAGCACCTCCTGCACCGCCTCGGGCGCGGCCACGACCGCGCGACCCCAGGCGAACGCGGCGAGGTTCCTCTCGACCGCCGCCCCGTTGAGGCGGATCGCCTGCTCCAGCGCGTCGGCGCTCAGCGGCAGGCAGCCGGCCTGGTAGGCCGCGCCGATCAGCAGCGTGTTGGTCGGCATGTGGTCGCCGAAGAGCGCGATGCTCAGCGCCTCGGCGTCGACGAACACGTCGTCGGCCGCGCGCGTGGCGCTCTCGATGGCCTTCACGTTGCGGTCGCGCGCCGGGAACGTCACGGTCGTGTCGGTGACCATCGCCGCGGTCGGCGTCGCGTGGGTGTTGACCACCGCGATCGTCCGCGCCGCGTCGGCGACGAGCAGGTTCCTCGGGTTGGCCGCGCCCAGGACGTCGAAGCCGAGCAGCAGGTCCGCCGCGCCGGCCGACGCCTTGTTGGAGCCCTCGATCGGGTCGCGCGCGATCCGCACGTCGGAGACCACCGGCCCGCCCTTCTGCGCGAGGCCGGTCTGGTCCAGGCCATAGCTGTGCTTGCCGTCGAGCATCGCGGCCATCTGCAGGATCTGGGAGACCGTGACGACGCCCGTGCCGCCCATGCCGGGCATGCGCATCAGGAAGTCGTCGCGCGGGACCTTGAGCTCGGGCGCGGGCAGGTCGGCGGGCGCGAGCGGGAAGCCGGAGGCGCTGACCTTCTTGGTGTCCTTGCCCTTGGCCGCCGGGATCACCGTCAGGAACGACGGGCAGTCGCCGTTGACGCAGGAGTAGTCCTTGTTGCACGAGGACTGGTGGATCTGCGTCTTGCGCCCGAACTCGGTCTCGACCGGCAGCACCGACATGCAGTTGGACTTGGCGCCGCAGTCGCCGCAGCCCTCGCACACGCGCTCGTTGATGTGGATGCGCTGCGCGGGCTCCGGCGCCTTGCCGCGCTTGCGCAGCCGCCGCAGCTCGGCGGCGCAGTGCTGGTCGTGCAGCAGGACGGTCACGCCGGGCACCGCGGCCAGCTCGGCCTGCGCGGCCGCCAGCTCGTCGCGGTGGCGCACGGAGGCGATCGGGTCCAGCGCGACGTTCTTGTAGCGCTTGGGGTCCTCGGTCGTGACGATGATCCGGCGGACGCCCTCCAGCGCGAGCCAGCGCGTCAGCTCCGGGATCTTCAGCTGGCCGATGACGTCCTGGCCGCCGGTCATGGCGACCGTGTCGTTGTAGAGCAGCTTGTAGGTGATGTTCGCGCCCGACGCGGCGGCGAAGCGAATGGCCAGCGACGCGGAGTGGTGGAAGGTCCCGTCCCCCACGTTCTGGACGAAGTGCGAGGCGTCGGTGAAGTCCTTCATCCCGACGAACTGCGCGCCCTCGCCGCCCATCTGCGTGATGCCGGTGATCGTGCCCTTGCCCTCGGGCGCGAGCAGGACCATGGTGTGGCAGCCGATGCCGGCGCCCAGCAGCGTGTCGTCCGGGTTGGCCGTCGAGGTGTTGTGCGGGCAGCCGGAGCAGAACATCGGCGTGCGCGCGAGCGTCGGCGCCGTGCGCTGGGTCGTCGTCCGGCGCGCCTCGATCAGCGCGACGCGGGCGTCGACCGAGTCGAGGCGGACGCGTTGGGACAGCCGCGCCGCCAGCGCCACCGCGATCGCGTCGGCGTCGAGGTCGGACTCCGGCGACAGCAGCGGGGCGCCCTGCCCATCGCGCTTGCCGACGATCCGCGGCGCGTCGGCGGTGCCGTAGAGCGCGTCGCGCAGCGCGGTCTCCAGGAACGGCAGCTTCTCCTCGACGACCAGGATCTCGTCGAGGCCGGCGCCGAACGCCCGGAACGCCTCGCTGTCGTGCGGGTAGAGCATCCCGACCTTCATCAGCCGGACGCCCGCGCGCTCCAGCGCGCGCTGGTCGAGGCCGAGGTCGCCGAGCGCCTGGACGAGCTCGTAGTAGACCTTGCCCGCGGCGACGACGCCGAGCCAGGCGTCGCGGGTGCGGACCGTCTGCGGGTTGAGCTGGTTGAGCGCCGCGTACTGGCGGGCGATCTCCATCCGCGGGCCGAAGAGCGTGCGCTCCAGCTCCATCGACGCGGGCGCCAGCAGGTTGCCGTTGGGGACGTGGACGTAGGGCCTGCCTTCGTACTCGACCGACGGGATGACCGGGCCGACGCGCTCGGGCCAGACCGCGACGGTGCCGGCGCTGTCGGCGATGTTCGTGACGACCTTCATCGCGCTCCACAGCCCCGACGCGCGCGAGCAGGCGATCGCGTGCAGGCCGAAGTCCAGGACCTCCTGCAGCGTGCCGGGGAAGAACGTCGGCATGTGCAGCGCGGCGAGCGTCGCCTCGCCGGCGCTGGGCAAGGTGGAGGACTTGCACGACGGGTCGTCGCCGACGAGCGCGAGCGCGCCGCCGTGCGGGTGGGTCCCGGCGAAGTTCGCGTGGCGCAGCGCGTCGGCCGCGCGGTCCAGGCCGGGGTTCTTGCCGTACCAGACGCCGGTGACGCCGTCGAAGCGCGCGGGATGGGCGGGTCCGAGTCCCTGCGCGAGCTGCGAGCCGTAGACGGCGGTCGCGGCGAGCTCCTCGTTGAGGCCCGGGGTGAAGTGCAGCGCGTGGTCGGCCGCGATGTCGCGCAGGCCGAGGATCTCCTTGTCCACGGTGCCCAGCGGCGAGCCCTGGTACCCCGAGACGAACGTGGCGGTCTTCAGCCCGCGGCGGCGGTCGGCGCGGACCTGGTCGAGCAGGACGCGGACGAGCGCCTGGGTGCCCGACAGGAAGACCGTGCCCTGCTCGAGCAGGTACTTGTCGCTCAGCGCGACGTCGGGACGGTGCAGCTTGACCGGCGCCGTGGAGCCCGGGCGCGGGGCGCCGGACCCCTTCGCGGTCGTCGGCTGCTGGCTGGCGATCCCATCCGTCGTGCGCGGCACGTCCGGCGCTCCCTCTCCTCGTTGGGCACGTCTCCGACCCGAAATGGGTCAAGCGACCTTACCACCCTTGAGGGACGTTCTAAACGCCCGGTCAGTTAAGCCGCGGGCTTGGTCCGCGCGCTGGCGGGGAGCAGGAACTCCGGCAGCGGCCGCACGAGCGCCCGCGCCGTCTCCTCCTCCCACGTCCGCTCGAGCTGGCCGACGTGCTCGTCCATCACGGCCTCGACCTCGCCGAGATCGCCCGAGCGGACCGCCGCGACCGTCCGCTCGTGGATCTGGATCGTCCACTCCGGGACCAGCGGCAGGTGCATCGCCATGTCGCGCGCGATCTCCAGCTGGCGGAACAGGACGCGCATCAGCGACTCGACCGTCGCGTTGCCCGAGGCGCGGGCGAGCGCGAGGTGGAACTGGACGTCGAGCTGGAGGAAGCGGTCCTCCTGCTTGAGCGCGCGGCCCGCGTCGACGAGGCTGCGCATGGAGTCGATCGAGCGCTGTAGGGCCGCGAAGTCGTCCTCGGTGGCGCGGACGGCAGCCAGTTGCGCGACGCGCGGCTCGAGCATCCGCCGCGCCTCCAGGACGCCGGCGACCTCGCCGAGGCGCAGCGTCGAGCGCTGGCGGACCAGCTCGACGCCGACGACGTCGGTCGCCACGAACATCCCGCCGCCGGGCCCGCGGCGGACCTCCAGCAGGCCGGCGTCGACCAGGACCTTGACGGCCTCGCGCAGCGTCGGCCGGCTGATCTGCATCTGCGCCGCGAGGGCCCGCTCGCCGGGCAGCTTGTCGCCGACGCGCAGCTCACCGATCCGGACCTTGTCCGCGATCTGCTCGGCCGCCTCCTCGAAGGTTCGACGCGTCTGGACCGGCGTGAACACGCCGGGAACATACACGTCAACCGGCCCCTGGTCAGCCTCCCGGACCTATTCCCCAGGAACGAGCGGCTGGATCGGCCCCGGGACCTAGGGCGCGTTCGGCGCAGGATCCTCGTTGTCGCGCTCCTCCGGCGGCTCGGGCCCGTCGCCCTCGTACTCCACGTCGGTGTCCAGCGGCTCGGCGTCGGGGTAGATCATGTCGTCGTCGTCCGGCGGGTTGGACGCCTGCGCGTCGCCCAGGGACGCCTCGCCCCCGCCGACGCGGTCGGCTCCGTGATGCTCGCTCATGGCTTCGACCATACCCCGCTACGGTGCCCCGCGATGCGGCGATGGGCCCTCATCGCGGCGATCGCGATCGGCGTGCCGGCGGCGGCCCTGGGCGCGCCGTCCGCGCGGGCGGTCGACGCCGGGCTGGTCAACCCGTTCGTCGGGACCGGCGCGGTCGATCCCGACATCCGCCACGGCGGCGGCGCGGGGGCGACCGTGCCCGGCGCGGTGGTCCCGTTCGGGCTGGTCCAGATGAGCCCGGAGACGGCGCCGGCGACCGCGGCGTTCGGCGCGGGCTACGCGTGGGACGACACGCGGGTGCGCGGGTTCAGCCCGACGCACGTCAGCGGGACGGGCTGCGCGGTGCTCGGCGACGTGCCGGTGCTGCCGGTCGCCGGCGCGGTGTCGGCCCCGCCCGACGCGGCGCGCCTGCCGCGCTTCTCCCACGCGGCCGAGTCGGCGTCGCCCGGCGCCTACGACGTCGTGCTGGACCCGGGCACGCCGCGGGCCGTGTCGGTCGCGCTGACCGCGACGGCGCGGGTCGGCGTCATGCGGATGACGTTCCCGCGCGGGCGGCCCGCGACCGTGCTGATCGACGCGGGTGGCAGCCAGACCGGCGACGACGACGCGCGCGTGCGGATCGACCCGGCGCGCGGGGAGGTCGTGGCGACCGCGCGCGGCGGGCGCTTCTGCGGAGGGTCCAACACCTACCGCGTCCACGTGGTCGCACGCTTCAGCGCGGTGCCCCGGGCGTGGGGCGCGTGGGCGGGCGGTCGCGTCCGGTCGGGCGCGACGAGCGCGGCGGACGTGCGCCGCGCCACCGGCGGGCGCCCGGTGCCCGGCGGGCTGCC
>JAOPZD010000146.1 GCA_025964295.1 Conexibacter sp. | reverse complement strand
CTCCCGGTGAGCCGCTGCGCGCCGCCCACGTCCTGGCCGCGCTCGCCGACCGCCTGCCGCGCGACGCGATCCTCGTCGAGGAGACGCCCTCCAGCCGGCCCGAGCTCCACGCGCGCGTCCCGATCGTCGAGCCGCTCGGCTTCGTCAGCGCCATGGGCCTGCTCGGCTTCGCCCTTCCCGCCGCGGTCGGCCTTCGCCTCGCGCGCCCCGACCGGGGCGTCCTGGCGGTCGTCGGCGACGGCGCCTCGCTCTACCAGATCCTCACCCTCTGGTCGGCGGGCACCTACCACGCCGGCGTCGTCTTCCTGGTGCTCTCCAACGGCGGCTACGCGATCATGGACCGCCTCGCCGAACGCTCCGGCGCACCCGGCCCCTGGCCCGCGCTCGACACCATCGACATCTCCGCGCTCGCCCGTGCGCAGTCCATCGACGCCGTCCGCATCACCGACCACGCCGACCTCCTGTCGCGCTTCGACGACCTCCTCCCCACCCTCGCCTCCCGCGAGTCGCCGATCCTCCTCGAGGTCGTCGTCGAGCAGGACGAGCACTTCGACCCGTAGGCGGGCGGGGCGCCGGCTCAGCCCCGGCCGAACATCCCCGTGCCGTTGAAGATTCCCTCGGCTCGCAGCTCCGGCGCGCCGAGCGGATGCGTCGAGGCGTCGAAGAAGTACAACCGGTCCACCGCGTGCAGCCGCGCCCGGATCTCCGCCTGGCGGCCGCGCGTCTCCGCCGTCGTGTCGCTCGGCAGCAGCGAGACGGCGACCGACCGATCCGGATGGAGGTTGATGGCATCGACGAGGTGAGCGTCCTGCTCGCTCAGGCTGTGGCCGAAGACGACCAGCGGCTCGTCGCTCTCGCGCAGCCGCTGCAGCACGTAGGCGAGATAGTCGTTCTGCTCGATCACGGCGAGCTTGTCCCGCGAGGAGCCCTCTGTGACCAGCAACGGATCGGACTCCGGGTCATCCGGCGCGGGGTTGCCGAACTGCTCCAACAGCGATCGGTCGTCGCGCTTGAGCTTTCGCGTCGTCCCGTCGGCTTCGACCACGAGGTGCAGCGCACCGTGCAGGAAGAAGACCGGTGTGCGCAGCTCTGGGACCCAGGTGCCGAACTCGTTGCGGTTGTTGGCGTAGAAGCAGTCGCAGAAGCCCTCGAAGCCGTCGAGGCTCATCGCCCAGTACGCGAGCAAGTCATAGCTCGTGGTGAAGACGCAGCTGAGTTCCAGCATCGCGTCCCGGATGGTCCGGAACGTCGACTCCGGGATCTCGATCTGCTCGATGTGCGAGGCGCGCACCGCGGCACCCAGGGCGCGCTTGATGCTCGCGTACCGATCCGCGTAGGGCTTGGCGTCCTGCCCCAGCGCGTTGGCCATCGTGATCGCCGCCTTCAACTCGGCCAGCACGCGCTCGAAGTTCGTCGTGTCCCCGACCGACGCGAAGAGGACCTTGTCCGCCTCTGCCAAGCCACCATGCCGACTGCCAGCAGCCGCCTTCTCGTACAGCGACTTGTAGTCGAACCCTGCCCACACGTTCGTGCTCAGGCCGTTGCCGAGGAGGAGCACCTTCCAGCGGCACAGCGGCGCAACGCCGTCCCACCACGCCAGCTCCCCGTCGATGTCGTGTCCCTGCGTCAACCCTCAGCCTCCTCGCGGCGACGATAGCGTCGTGAGGACCCCTGAGTGGATCGATGGACGGATGACCGGGCGCGCCGCGAAGCGCGAGCCGGCGGGCAGGCCTCAGCCTCGTGCGCTGCCCGCCAGCTCGCCGGTGTTCATCGCTTCGAGCACCGAGTGGGTCGTGAGGGTCGTGCCGGTCAGCTCGACCTTCGCGCGGCCGTTGTGGATGACGATCACGCGGTCGCAGAGGCTGGCGAGCTCGTCGATGTCGGTGGAGCACATCAGCACCGGGACGCCGGCGGAGGCGGTCGAGCGGATCAGCGCGTGCATCTCGGCCTTCGCGCCGACGTCGACGCCGCGCGTCGGGTCGTCGAGCAGGATCACCGAGGGTGCGGCGTCCAGCCACTTGGCGAAGACGACCTTCTGCTGGTTGCCGCCCGACAGGCCGCCGACGTCCTGGTCGACCGACGCGCTGCGGATGCGCAGGCGCTCGACGTGCTCGCGGGCGCGCACGCGCAGATCGGGCGTGCGGATGATCGGCCCCGCGGCCGCCAGGCCCACCGCGCGGATCTGCGCGATGTTCTCCCAGATCGGCTTGTCCAACATCAACCCCAACCGGCGGCGGTCGCCGCTGACCAGCGCGACGCCCGCGCGGATCGCGCCACGCAGCCCGTGCGGCACCGAGCGCCCCGAGGGCAGCGTGACGGTGCCGCTCGACGGCCGCGTCAGACCGCTCACCAGCTCCAGGACGGCGTGGTGCCCGGCGCCCGCGACGCCGGCCAGGCCGACGATCTCCCCCGGCGCCACCGTCAGCGTCAGCGGCTGCAGCCGGTCCTCGATCGACGCCTCGCGCAGCTCCAGCGCGCCGCGGGTCTGCTCGACCACCTCGCGCAGCGCCGCCGCGGGCGCCGGCACGACCTCGCGCCGCTCGCCCAGCATCGCCTCGACGATCACCGGCACGGTCAGCTCGCCCATCGGCCGCGCGCTCATGACCACCTCGCCGTCGCGCAGCACCGTCACCTCGTCGCACAGCGCCATCACGTCCTCGAGGATGTGCGACACGAACACGACGCCAACCTGGCGGTCGCGCAGGACGCGCAGGATCCGCAGCAGGTTCTCGGTCGACCCCTGTCCGAGCGCGCTCGTCGGCTCGTCGAGGATCAGGACCCGCGGGTCGGTCAGCATCGCCTTGGCGATCTCGATCAGCTGGCGCTCGGCCAGCGAGAGCTCCTCCACCGGCTGGCGCAGCCCCACGTCGAGCTCCAGGTCGGCCAGCACGGGCCGCGCCCGCGCCTCCATCTCCCCGCGCCGCACGAACGGCCCGCGCCGCGGCTCGCGCATGGGGTACAAGTTGGCCAGGACATCGAGATCGGGGAAGACGTTGAGCTCCTGGGAGACGACCGCCACGCCGTGGCGCACCGCCTCGGCGGTCGACCCGAACCGGACCGCGACGCCGTCCAGCACCAGCGACCCCGCGTCGGGCGTCACCGCACCCGCGATCGCCTTCACCAGCGTCGACTTCCCGGCGCCGTTCTCCCCGAGCAGCGCGTGCACCGAGCCGGCGCGGACCGTGAGGTCCGCGCCGGCCAGGGCCACGACGCCGCCGTAGGACTTGCGAACGCCGCGCGCCTCGAGCATGGGTCAGGCGCCCGGGGCCAGGTAGGACGACGGGTCCGCCAGCTGCTTGTCGGCCACCGGCTTGAAGAACGCCTCGCGGGCCTGCGGCGACTTCTGCCGGGCGATGATCTCGTCGATGTTCTTGCTGTTGACCGTCAGCTCGCCCGTGTTCCAGACGCCCTCGGGCAGCGCCTTGCCGTCCTGCTTGTTGGCGGCCAGGAGCGCGATCGCGATGTAGGCCTTCAGGAAGTGCTCCGGCGAGATCAGCGCCTCGACGTAGCCGTCCTTGACGCCCTGCAGCGCGACCGGGTCGAGGTCGCATGCGCCGACCAGGAGCTTCTTGCCGCCGCGCTTCTGGATCCGCGTCAGCGACACCGCCGCCTGCGAGCCCGGCCCGACGTAGGCGATCGCATTGGGATGCGCCTTGACCTGGGCGCTCCACGTGTTGAAGTTGTCGGTCGGCGACTGCTTGGCGTCGAAGACCACCATCTTGAGGTTCGGGCGCTCCTTGGCCATGACCTGCTTGAAGCCCTGGTTGCGCTGCTCGAGCACCGGGAGGCCCGGGGTGTCGGTGCCGATCAGCACCTCGCCGGACGCGTCCTTGGGGATCTTGGCCAGCAGCGACTTCGCCAGGTCCTGGCCGATGCCGACGTTGGAGTTGCCGATCAGCAGCTTGGCCGCCTTCTCGGCGCCCTTGGCCGGCGGCACGTCGACCGCGACCAGCGGGACGCCCTGCTGGCCGGCGGTGAGCAGCGGCCGCAGGAACAGGTCGGGCGTCAGCGTCATCATCGCCACGCCGTCCTTGGAGGCACGCGTCGCGGCCTGGAAGAGCTGGACCTCCTTGGGCCCGTCGACGTTGGCGGGCGCCGACTCCTTGAGGTCGACCGCCGGCCGGTCCTGCGCGGCCGCCTTGGCGCCGAGCGCCATCTCCTGGCCGAAGTTCGTCTCGGTCGTCGGGTAGACGAACGCGAGGCTCGCGCTCTTGGACCCGCCGCCGCTCGCGCCGGTCGACCCGCCGCCGCCCGAGGTCTTGTCGTCGTTCGACGAGCCGCAGCCCGCGACCACGACGACCCCCGCGGCGAGGACGACGGACAGCATCGACCTCCATGCGCGCCCTCCGGCGCGCCGATGTGACACCACAGTCATGCTCCTGCTCCCAGTGCTCAGATGGTCAGAGATCGTCATGCGTCAAGGGCTTGCCGGCGATGCTGCCGGCGCCCGCGGATGAGGCTGTCGAGGGCCACCGCGGTCAGGATCACCGCGCCGGTCGCGAAGTTGGACCAGTTGACCGGCACGTTGAAGTAGGCCAACCCGCTGTTGACCGCGCTCAGCAGGATCGCGCCGAGGACCGCGCCGACGACCGTCGCGCTGCCGCCGCGCAGGGGCGTGCCGCCGATGACCGCCGCGGCGATCGCCTGCAGCTCGAAGCCCGAGCCGATGTTCGGGTCGCCCGAGATGAAGAAGGCCAGCCCGAGCATGCCGGCGACGCCCGACAGCAGGCCGACGAGCATCAGGGTCTGCACGCGCGTGCGCGCGATCGAGATCCCCGAGAACGTCGCGGCCTCCGGGTTGGACCCGATCGCCCGGACGCGGTAACCGTACGGGGTCAGCCGCAGGACCGCGGTCAGCACGATCACCACCAGGATCAGCACCCACACGCTGACCGGGAGGCCGAGCTTGTCGCCGCCCAGGAAGGTGAAGAACGAGTTGTCGGCGGGCAGGCCGGTGACCTGCTGGCCGTTGCTGAGCGCCTGCGCCAGGCCGCGGAAGATCGAGAGCGTCGCGAGCGTGGCGACGATCGCCGGGATCGCGATGAACTGCACCGCGGTCGCGTTGACCAGGCCCATCCCGCCGGCCAGCAGGACCCCGGCCAGCCCGGCGAGCCACGGGTTCCAGCTGTGCTGCATCAGCAGCGAGGAGCACACGATCGACAGCCCGAAGATCGACCCGACCGACAGGTCGATCTCGCGCATCGAGATCAGGAACGCCATCCCCGCGGCGATGATCCCGACGTAGACCGAGTTCTGGACGACCTCCTTCAGCTGGCTCCAGGTGAGGAAGTCGGGGTGCATGATCCCGATGAACAGGATCAGCGCGATGGTCGCCACCAGGACGCTGTTGGACTCCACCGCGAGCGCGCGCCGGCCGAGGTCGCGCAGCTTGGCGCCGCGGTCGTCCTGACCGCCGCCCCCGCGCGCGACCTGCGTCTGTGCACCGCCGTGACCCGCGGTGTTCTCCTCCATCGTCACCTGTCTCCCCTCGTTGCCGGACGGTGTCCGCGCGTGACCTGCTCGAACGTAGCCGAGCTAGCCCGTAAGTGTCAAATGTTTAGGATGCTTTGCATGCCTGACGCACCCAAGACCGAGTTCTGGCGCGACCTCAAGCCGATCGCGAAGGTCTTCCAGCCCGACGCGCCGCCCGAGGTCTACCTCCACGACGCCCCCATCGACGACGACCGCTACTACGTCCCGTTCTCCGAGACGGTGTCCTCGCGGCCCCTGTGGATCTCGCCGACGACCAACCGCTGGTGCGACGTCCTCATGGCCAAGGAAGCCGGCCTCGTCAACCGCCACTACCACCCGCACGAGGTCTTCGCCTACACCATCTCCGGCAAGTGGGGGTACCTCGAGCACGACTGGATCGCGACCGCCGGCGACTTCGTCTACGAGTCCCCCGGCGAGGGCCACACGCTCGTCGCCTACGACCACGAGGAGCCGATGCGCGCGATCTTCATCGTCAAGGGGCCGCTGATCTGGCTCGACGAGGACGGCGAGTCCGAGGACTTCTTCGACGTCCATCACTACATCGCGATGTGCAAGGCGCATTACGAGGCCGTCGGGTTGGGCGCGGGCGCCGTCGAGGCGCTGTTTCGCTGACGCGACTCGCGCAGCGCGTGGGCGACCTGGCCGAGGTGGGCGCGCATCGCCGCCTCGGCCGCGTCGGCGTCGCCCGCCGCCACCGCGTCGACGATCGCCGTGTGCTCGGCCAGCGAGCGGTCCGAGCGGCCGGGGACCAGGATGGTGCGGTACTGGAAGCGCACGAGCTGACCCCGCAGGCCGGCGACCAGGCGCGCGACCGTCGCGTGGTCGGCGATCGCCATCAGCCGGGCGTGCAGGACCGCGTTGCGGTCAGAGGCGCCGAGCAGGTCGCCGGCGTCGAGCCGCTCGCCCATGTCGGCGAGGATCGCCCGCAGCGCGGCCACGTCGCCGGGCGTCGCCCGCGTCGCGGCGTGCCGCGCGGCGAGGCCCTCGAGGACCATGCGCGCCTCGAGGATCTCGGCCGCCTCGTGCTCGTCGACGAGCCGGACGCGCGCGCCGCGGTTGCGCTCGTGCTCGACGAGGCCCTCCTGCGTCAGGCGCGCCAGCGCCGTGCGGACGGCGGCGCGGCCGACGCCGAGGCGCGCGGTGAGGTCGGCCTCGACGAGGCGCTCGCTGGGCTGCAGCTCGCCGCTGAGGATCTCGGCGCGCAGCAGCGCGTAGGCGTCAGGGGGCGGCGTGGCCATCGGAGGCCGACCCTAGCCTCGCCGTGGACCGCGTGTCAACAAGATTGTTGACAATCCTGGGGCAGCGGGTTTACGGTCAGACGATTCGATGAGCGACATCCCGATCACGACCCCCACCGAGCGCGGCCGGGCCATCGTCCGCGGCGCCTACGACCTGCACGTCCACGTCGATCCCGACGTCGTCGGCCGCATCGTCGACGACGTCGCGCTGGCGCAGCGCTGCGCTGAGCACGGCCTCGCCGGCTTCGGCCTGAAGTCGCACTACACCTCGACGGCCGAGCGCGCCCGCGTGGTCAGCGGCGTCGCGCCGGGCGGCGTCCGAGCGGTCGGGGCGATCACGCTGAACGCCGCGGTCGGCGGCCTCAACCCGCTGGCCGTGGAGATCGCCGCGCGCGAGGGCGCGCGGATCGTCTGGCTGCCGACGGTCGACGCGGTCAACGAGGCCGACGCGCGCAACCGCCGGTACGGACCCGGCGTGCACGTGCCGATGTGGGTCGCGATCCAGCAGGAGCTGCGCGAGTCGGGGATGGACACCCCGCCGGTCGCGGTGGTCGATCCGGCCAGCGGCGACCCCCTGCCGGCGCTGCTCGCGGTCCTCGCCGTCGTCGCCAAGCACCAGCTCGTCCTCGCCACCGGCCACCTGGACCGCGACGAGATCTTCACCGTGGTCGACGCGGCGCGGGCCGCCGGCGTGCGCGACGTCGTCGTCACCCACCCCGAGTTCCCCAGCCAGGCCCTGGCGATCGACGACCAGGTCGCGCTGGCGCGGCGGGGCGCCGTGCTCGAGCGCTGCTTCACGACGCCGTTCACGGGCAAGTGCACGTGGTCGCACGTGGCCGACGGGATCGGCGCCACCGGACCGCGCAACAACCTGCTGTCGACCGACCTCGGCCAGCCCAAGAACCCGCCCGTCGAGGACGGCCTGGCGCTCTTCGCCGACCGCCTCCTGGAGCACGGCATCACCGAGCAGGAGATCCGGACCATGACCGTCCAGCAGAGCCGCCGCCTCGCCGAGGGGGGCGACCGATGAGCGCGCCGCCGCGCCGCGTCCTGGTCATCGGCGCCCACTCCGCCGACTTCGTCTGGCGCGCCGGCGGCGCGATCGCCATGGCCACCCGCGCCGGCGGCGCGGCCCGCGTCATCGCGCTGTCCTACGGCGAGCGGGGCGAGTCCGGCGAGCTGTGGAAGGTCGAGGGCCAGACGCTCGAGGCGGTCAAGGCGGTGCGCCACGCCGAGGCCGAGAAGGCGGCGGACGCGCTCGGCGCCGAGTTCCAGGCGCTGGACTTCGGCGACTACCCGCTGGAGATCGGGCCGGAGCGGATGGCCCTCGTGGTCGACGCGATCCGCGACTTCGCGCCCGACGTCCTGATCACCCACACCGACACCGACCCGTTCAACCCGGACCACCCGGTGGCCCACGCGGTGGTCCAGCGGGCGCGGTCGCTGGCGGCGGGCGCCGGCGTCGCCAGCGCGTTCGCCTCCATCAAGCCGCCCGACCTCTTCCTCTTCGAGCCCCATCAGCCCGAGCTCTGCCACTTCACGCCGACGACGTTCGTCGACATCACGCCGGTGTTCGCGGCCAAGCAGGAGGCGATGGCCGCGATGGCCGCCCAGCAGTACCTGCAGACCTACTACGCCCAGCGCGCCGAGCACCGCGCCAACCACGCGCGGCGCGCGTCGGGCAACGCCGAGATCCGCCACGCCGAGGCCTTCCAGCGCGTGATCCCCCAGGTGGTGACCGGCCTGTGACCGACGCGTTCTCAGAGCTCGGGCGGCTCGGGTCCGCCACGGTGTACGAGGCGGCCGGCCGCGAAGGCCTCGTCGACGCCGACTTCCTCGCCGTGATCCCCGGCGCGCGCGCGTGCGGCCCGGCGCGGCCGGTGCGCTGCGGGCAGGACGACAACCTGATGGTCCACGCCGCGATGGCCGCGGCGCGGCCCGGCGACGTGCTCGTGCTGACGATGCCCGAGCCGCGCCCCGTCGCGCTGATCGGCGACCTGCTCGCCACGCAGGCCAAGGCCCAGGGCGTCGCGGCGCTGCTGGTCGACGCGTCGGTGCGCGACGTCGAGGACCTCGCGCTGATGGGGCTGCCGATCTGGGCGCGCTGGGTCCGGATCCGCGGCGCGACCAAGACCGCGCCCGGGACGATCGACGAGCCGGTGACGATCGGCGGCGCGCGCATCGCCGCGGGCGACGCGGTGGTCCTCGACGCCGACGGGGTCGCGGTCGTCGCCGCCGCGCGGATCGACGAGGTCGTCGCCGCCGCTCGCGCGCGCGAGGAGCGGGAGCGCGTCAAGCGCGGCAAGCTCCAGGCGGGCGCCTTGTCCTATGACTTGGATGGGCTGCGCGAGCGCGTCGAGGGGGTCGGATGAGCGCGCGCCACGACATCGCGCACATCCACCACGTCGAGGTGCTCACGCCCGAGCCGCAGGCGTCGCTCGACTTCTTCATCACCATCCTGGGGATGGAGGAGGAGCACCGCGAGGGCCAGTCGGTGTACCTGCGCTCCTGGGGCGAGTACCAGCGGTACTCGTTCAAGCTCACCGAGGCGCCGTCCAACGGCCTCGGCCACATGGCCCTGCGCGCCGACAGCCCGGAGGCGCTGGAGCGCCGCGTCGCCGCGATCGAGGCCACCGGGTTGGGCCTCGGCTGGCACGAGGGCGACCACGGCCACGGCAAGGCCTACCGGTTCACCGACCCCGACGGGCACGTGATGGAGCTGCTGACCGAGGCCGACCGGTACGTCGCCCCGCCCCATCTGAGGCCGGCGCTGCGCAACGTGCCGATGCGCAACACCGGCCGCGGCGCGGCCGTCAAGCGCCTGGACCACGTCAACCTGCTGGCCCGCGACGTCGCCGCGTGCCGCGCCTTCGCCACCGACGTCCTCGGCTTCCGCCACTACGAGGGGATCCGCCTCGACGACGGCCGCGAGACCGGCGCCTGGCTCTCGCTGTCCATCGCCGCCCACGAGCTGATCTACGTCCACGACGCCCGCGAGGCCTCCGGCCGCCTGCACCACATCGCGTTCTGGGTCGACACGCGGGAGGAGTGCCTGCGCGCCGCCGACCTGTTCCTCGACTACGGCGTCCACATCGAGGCCGCCCCCTCAAAGCACGCGGTCGCCGGCGGCTTCTTCCTCTACGGCTTCGAGCCCGGCGGCAACCGCATGGAGGTGACCACCGGCGGCCACCTCCTCTACGACCCCGACCAGCAGCCGCTGATGTGGACCGAGGCCGAGCGCGCCAAGGGCCAGGCCTGGGGGGTGCGCACGGTGGAGAGCTTCCACGTCTACGGGACGCCGCCGGCGGTCTCGGCCGACCGGTCTTACGCGCTGGCTGCTGGTGTTGCTGCCCCGGCGCCGTGAGGCTCGGCGTGGTTGGCCGTCCGGCAATCCGTGATGTCGCCCCCTCACTCCCGCCTCGTGCTCGCGTCGTGGCGGTGTGGAGCGTGGCTGGTTTGTGTCGCTGGACAGGGGATGCGGAGCGCTGGCGCTGGGCGCCGTGGCATCGAACGCCGCACTTCGGCTCCCGATCGGCGCCGACATCACGGATTGCCGGCCTCCCTCGGCGGAGCTTCCGCGCCGGCACTCCACGCCCGTGCCGCGCCGCCACCCAGCTACGCCGCGAGACGCGGGCGGGTGGACGAGCGCGCGCAGCCGAGCTGGTGAGAGCTGGGTGGTGGCCTCAGCTGCTGAGCACGCGTTCGCGGCGACCTCGGCGTAGGTCCGGCGCCCACCAGGCCCGGTCGCCGAGGAGGACGATCGCGGCAGGGACCAGGACGAGGCGGACGAGCGTTGCGTCGATGGCGATCGCGACGGCGGCGCCGAGGCCGATCTCGGTGATGACCGGGACGCCGGTCAGCGCGAAGCAGGCGAAGACCGCGACCATCACGAGGGCGGCGCCGGTGATGGTCCTGCCGCTGGCGGCGATGCCTTCGAGGACCGCGGTGCGGGTGTCGGCGCCGGCCTCGCGGCGTTCGTGGATCCGGCTGAGGAGGAAGACCTCGTAGTCCATCGACAGGCCGAAGACGACGGCGATGATGATGGGGATGGTCACGGTGTCGACGTAGCCGCCGTCCTTCAGCAGCACTTCGAAGACCGTCAGGACCCCGAAGCTCGCCGCGACGCTCAGCACGTTGGCGACCACCGCCTGCAGCGCCAGCGGCACCGCGCGGAGCATCACCGCCAGCAGGACGAACGTCGCCACGAGGATCCACACCATGATCTTCCACAGCGAGCCGGTGATCGCCTCGTCGAAGTCGAGCTGCGCCGCGGTGTCGCCGCCGACCAGGCTGCCGCGCGGCAGCTGGGCCCGCAGCCGCTGGACCAGCGCCTTGGCCTGCGGCGTGTCCGCGTCGTACTTCGCGCGCACGACCAGGAAGAGCCACTTCTTGTCGGCGGTGCGCGTGCGCAGGCCGGTCCGCACCACGTCGGGATCGGCGCGCAGGAGCTTCACCGCGCGGTTCACGTCGCGCGCCTTGACGAGGATCCGCATCGGCGTTCCGTCGCCCGCCCCGCGCACCTGGCGCGCCGCCTCGAACCCCACGCGCGTCTCATCCGTCTTGGGGAACTGGCGCAGCGCGCCCTCCCCCGTCCTCAGCCCGATCGCCGGCGCGGCCAGCACCACCAGCACGGCCAAGGACGACAACAACGCCACGAGCGGCCGCGCCGTCACCCGCGCGCTCCAGCGCCGGAACATGCCCGGGTCGGGCTTGGCCGGCCCGATCCGCCGCCCGACCAGGGCCAGCAGCGCGGGCAGCAGCGTCGCGCAGGCGGCCATCGCGACCAACACCACCATCATGGCCCCGACGGCCATCGAGCGGATCGCCGGCGTCGGCACCAGCAGCAGCCCGGCCAGCGCCACGACCACCGCCAGCCCGCTGAACAGCACCGCGGTCCCCGACGTGGCCATCGCCGTGGCGCGCGCGGCCGCCAGCGACGCCCCGTCGCGCAGCTCCTCCCGGAAGCGCACGACGACGAACAGCGAGTAGTCGACAGCGACCCCGAGGCCGATCATCGACGCCATGTTCGGGACGTAGAAGGTCATCGTGTAGTGCCGGGCGATCAGCGCGATCAGCGCGCCGGTGATCAACACCGACAGCCCGCCGATGATCAGCGGCAGCACCGCCGCGGCCAGCGAGCCGAACACCGCGAGCAGGATCAGCCCCACGATCGGGAACCCGACGCGCTCGGCGCTGGCGAGGTCGTCCTTGGTCAGGTCGACCATGCCGGCCCACAGCGCGCCGGCGCCGATCAGGTGCAGCCGGACCGCGCCGTACGTCCGGCCATCCGCCAGGCCCAGCTCCTTGCGCAGCACCTTGGCGACGTCCGGCGCGTGGAACTCGTCGGCGTCGAGCGTGAGCGGGAGGACCACCGGGACGCCGGGCCGCTCGCGCGCGTAGTAGACCCCGGACTCCTTGATCTGCGGGTCCAGCGTGACGCGCGGGGTCACGCGCGCGGCCCGGTCCAGCGCCGCCAGCGCCGCGCGGTAGTCGCGCAGCGGCGTGCCCTTCGGCGCGATCAGGACCGCGCCGAGCGTCGGCGGCCGGTAGTTGACCGGGACGCCGCGCTGCACCGCCTCCTCGACCTGGGCCGACTGCGACCCGCCGACGGCGAACCCGCCGCCGGTGAGCCGGTCGGACTGCTGGAGGGCGAACGGGACCGCGGCCGCGACGAGCGCGACCCAGGCGACGAGCACCACCACGCGGTGGCGCCCGACCCAGTCATGCAGCCCCGCCAGCAACCCTCAGCTCCGGCAGACGACGGTGCCGTCGACGTTCGCGATCTGCCCCGAGCTGTAGTGGGCCTCCGCGTGGTACCTCCAGCGATGGTCAGACGGGCAGTGGGTCGTCGCAATCCAGTCGCCGCGCCCCACGATGCCGTGGAAGGAGTCCACCCGCAGCGGGATGCCCGCGACGATCTGGAGGTTGCGCGGGATGTCCACGTGGACCTTGTAGCCCCAGCGCGAGCCGATCAGCTTCGTGATGGTGCCGCGCACCGGCTCGGCGACCCGCGCCGGGTGCTGGAGCACGACGTAGAACCACACCTTGTCGCGACCGCCGTTGAGGACCGTCACGGTCGGGCGCGTCTTGACCCCGTCGGCGTCGGCGACGGCGGTGCCGTGGCCCATGACCGACCGCGCCGGGCAGATGCTCGGACCGCTGTGGGCCATCTTCGCGCCGCTGCACGTCGGGAACTTGGTGCCGTTGTAGATCCCGTCCTTCGGGAACCACACGTCGACGGACTGGACGAGCGGCGGATCGACGTCGTGCGGGATGTCGATCGTGCCCCAGACCTCGGCCTTCACGCCCTGCGGATGCTTCGGCGTCCCCGCCTTGTTCGGGGTGACCTTCACCCTGGTGGTGATCTTGATCGGGACGACGTCCTGCGCCAGGGCGAGCGTGGCGAGGAGGCCGACCGCGGCAACTGCGAAGACGATCCCGGCGAGGGTGCGCCGGCGCGATCGATTGGACATGGCGCCGACGCTAGGGCAGTGGGCGCCGGTTTGCAAACGTCGGCATGTCTTGAGCGCTCTGGACCGGGAGACCTGCCGCCCGCCAGGCCTGGAAGCCGCCGGCGAGATCGGTCGCGCGGGCGAAGCCGAGATCCTGCAGCGTGGCGGCGGCGAGGCTCGACTGGTAGCCCTGGTCGCACACCAGGACCAGGCGCGCGTCGAGGTCTCCGCTCAGCGCGGGATCGGCGTGCGACGACGCGGGATCGACGCGCCACTCCAGGACGTTGCGCGGATGGCGCACGGCGCCCGGGATCTCCCCGTCGGCGGCGCGCTGGGCCTCGGAGCGGATGTCCACCAGGATCGCGTCGCCCGCGCGCGCCGCCGCCGCGGCGGCCG
>JAOPZD010000121.1 GCA_025964295.1 Conexibacter sp. | reverse complement strand
CGGTCCCGGCCGGCAGCCCCGCGCCGACCACCGTGAACGGCGCGTCGGCCGGCGGCGTGGCGTCCAGCACCCGCAGCACGTCGGGGCCGGTGTTGCGCAGCGTCACCGTCGCGTCGCGCGTCTCGCCCACCGGCACGTCGCCGAACGCCCAGCCGGCGTCGGGCTCGACCGTGAGCGCGCCCGAGGTCACCGCGCGGGCGCCCACCGCGACGACCTTGTCCCCCGCGCTGGTGCGCAGCGTCAGCGTCCCGCTCGCGGTCCCCGGCGTCAGCGAGGAGAACGCGACGTGGACGGCCAGCGTGGCGCCCGCGGCGATCGTCGTGCCGGCCGCCGGCGCGTCGCTCACCGCAAACGGCGCGGCGGGCTGGTCGAAGCCCGCGATCGTCAGCGGCAGCTCGCCGTCGTTGCCGAAGGTCACCGTCGCCGTCCCGGTCTGGCCGAGCACGACGTCGCCGACCGCCGCCGAGGCCGGAGCGGTCAGGTGCCCCGGCGCCACGCCCGTGCCGGTCAGCGCCACGGCGTGCACGCCGCTGCCGTCGCCGGCGTTGATGGTCCACGTGTCGCTCACCGGGCCCGACGCGGTCGGCGTGAGCTTGACGCGCAGCGTCCGGCTCTGCCCCGCCGGGATCACCGACCCCTCGTCCAGCGCGTCGAGCACCGAGAACACCGTCTTGGTCGGCGGCTTGGACTTCGTGATGGTCATCGGGCTGTCGCCGGTGTTGCCCACCGTCACCGACACGGTCCTGCTCTGGCCGACCGTGACCGAGCCGAAGTCCCAGCCGCCCGACGGCGACAGCGACAGCTTGGGCCCGGTGCCGGCGCTGCCCGACAGGCCGACGACCTTCGTCCCCGCCGTCGTGGTCAGCGTCAGCTCGTCGCTGAAGCTGCCGACCGTCGTCGGGTCGTAGTGGACGGTGACGTTGACCACCTCGCCGGGCGCGATCACGTCGTTGACCGCGGGCGCGCCGCCGGCCGAGAACGGCGCGGCGGGGAGGTCGACGCCGGTGATCGTCAGCGGCTGGCCGCCGCCGTTGCCGAAGGTGATGACCGAGGCCTGCGAGTCGCCGATCACCGCGCCGCCGAACGAGACGATCGGCGGCGACGCGGTCAGGACCGCGGCCTGGGCCTGGCCGGTCCCGGTCAGGCTGAAGGTGAACGTCCCCTTGTCGGTGGCGACGGTCAGCGTGCCGCCGACCGAGCCCGGGTCGGTGGGCGTGAAGTCGACCGGGACGGTGATCGTCGCGCCGTCGGCGAAGGTGCCCGGGATCCCCAGGCCGGCGGGCCGCGCGACGAACTGCGACGGCGACGCGCTGACCGCGTTGACCTTGACCGTGCCGCTGACCGTCAGCTTGACGCCGGCCGTGCTCTTGTCGCCCACGGTCGTGAGCGGGAACGTCGTGGCCGGCGCCTGGACCTCGGCCTTGACCGGCGCGCCGAAGGCCAGCACGTGGCCGTTGCGCGCGCCGACGTACATCCGCCCCGCGCCGACGCCCGGCATCGAGAACTTCGAGGACTGGCCGATCGGGAACGTCCGGCGCAGGTTGAGGTGGCCGTTCTTGGGGACCGCGTCGTAGGCGCGCAGCTGGCCGCCCTCGGCCCAGCCGTTGGGCGCCCAGACGATCCACAGCACCGCCGAGCCCGACGTCGTGCCGTCGGAGGTGATGATCGGCGCCCCGGAGCTGAAGCCGAACTCGTCGTCGGACTGGATCGGCGCGTCCAGCGACGGCGTGCCGTCGGCGCCCTTGCGGTAGCGGTAGAGCTTCAGGTAGCCCGACGAGCCCGACGCGGTCTCCACGCCGCTGGGCGACGCGGTCGGGATCGCGATCCAGCCCCCGTCGCCGGGCCACACGCCCGGCCGCGACCACACGCCGCCGAACGGGCCGACGCGGCTGATCACGCGGTCGCCCTGGCCGGTGCCCATGCCGATGCCGCCAAGGTCGTCGCGGTTGAGCAGGTAGACGTAGCCTGCCTTGCCGACGGCCACGCCGACGTGCGGGAACGCGCTCGTGCCGAAGACGTCGTCGCGCAGCCCGGTCACGCCGCCGGAGGCGAAGTCCGCGTCGTAGTCGTCGAGGTGGGTGGCGTCGGCGGGCGCGAAGAAGTCGCCGGCCTTCAGCGTGCCGTCGGGCTGGACGTCGAGCCGGACGATCGACTCGCCGAACATGCCCGTCGGGGTGGCGCTTGGCCCGGTCGGCGAGCCGCCGTTGCCGGTGGAGACGAACAGACGCCCGGGCCCGTCGGACATCAGGCCCGAGCCCGACTGCCAGATGCCCGCGCCGTCGCCGGTCGTGGTGGCCGTCCAGCGCGCCTTGATCGTGCCGCCGGTGCTCACGCCGAAGATCCAGCCCTGGTAGGGCGGGTTGTCGCAGTGCCCGCCGAAGCCCGCGTAGATGACGCCGTCGAGCAGCAGCAGGCCGGGGCGCTGGAGCTCGTTGGTGGCGTTGAAGGTGTAGCCGGGCGCGTTCTGGGCGGTGCCGGTGAGCTTCTTGGGGAAGCCGGTGCGGTTGGCGCCGGTGGCCGCGTCGAGCGCGTCGAGGTAGTAGGCGGCCGGCCCGGTCGTCCCCGCCGCGTAGGTCTTGTGCGTCAGGTAGATCGTGTTGGTGGTGGTGTCGATCACCGGCGTGGCGGTCACCCCGAGGTCGGGGTAGAGGTCGCCGCAGTTGACGGCGCTGGCCGGGTAGGACGGGCCGAGGTCGCGCGTCCACCTCCGCGCGCCGGTCTCGGAGTCCAGGCTGTAGATCTGGTTGCGCTCGGTGGCGACGATGACGCTCGTGCCGTTGACCAGCGGCTGGGCGTAGACCTGGCCGTCGACCGGCGCGTCCCACAGCTGCCCGAAGGTGCTGGCGGCCACCGCGTCGGGGGCCAGCTTGGGCTGGTTGGGATACCAGCCGTCGCGCAGGTCGCCGCCGCTGTTGGTGATGCCCGCCGCGCCGGGCGGCGCGACG
>JAOPZD010000115.1 GCA_025964295.1 Conexibacter sp. | reverse complement strand
GTCGGCGGCGGCGGCCTCGCCGGGCTCGGTGTGCGCCTCGTGGCGGCGCGGCGCCTGCGGTTCGCCGCGGTGGTCTCGGTGCTCGGCGCGGCCGCGGGCGTCGTGCTGCTGCTGCTGGCGCTCGCGTCGCTGCTGCAGGCGCTGCGCGACGACCCCGCGACGCTGGGCAAGCGCTATCAGCTGACCGCCCAGCTGCCCGACTCTGCGGTCGACGCGGCGCAGGCGATCCCCGGCGTGCAGGCCGCCGCGCCGCGCTTCTCGCTCGACGCGGTGAGCGCCTCGTCGCTGGGCTCGCCGCTGAAGTTGATCGCGTTCCCGGGGGACCACACGCGCTTCGAGGCGCCGCCGCTGGCGTCCGGGCGGCGGGTCCGCGGACCGGGTGAGGCGGAGGTGGGGCTCGGCCTCGCCGACGCCCTCGGGCTGCGCCCCGGGTCGACGCTCGCGGTGCAGCCCGGCGCGCCGCGCGAGGCCCGCTTCCGGGTGGTCGGTGTGGTGCGCGCGCTGCAGGACGAGGGGCGGGTCGCCTACGTGCGCCCCGACCGGCTGGCGGCGGCAGGCGCCACCCTGACCGGCCCGATGGTGCTGCGCCTCGAGTCCGGCGCCGACCGCGCACGCGTCGTGCGCGGCCTGGCCGCCCTGGGCGCCCGCGCGGACCCGGTGGGCGGGGCGACCGGCGACAGCGGGCCGTTCCTCGACGTCCTGGCGAGCCTGCTGCGCGTCGTCGCGCTCACGGTCGCGCTCGTCTGCCTGCACGCGCTGGTCAGCGCACTGGCGCTGACCGCGCGCGAGCGCCGCGGCGCGGTCGCGACCCTCAGAGCCTCGGGGGCCGACGCCCGCGCGCTGCGCCGGCTGCTCGGCGGCGCGGCAGCTGCCGTGGCGGTGCCGGCGCTGGGCGTCGCCGTCGTGCTCGAGGCCGCGGTCCTGGCGCCGCTCGTCGCCCACCTCGCCGCGGGCTACGCAGACCTCCCCCTCGGCGCGACCGGCGGCCAGATCGCGCTCGTTGCCGGAGGGTTGTTGGGGTTGTCGTGGAGCGCGGCCTGGCTCACGGGCCGGCGCCTGGTGCGCGAGCCGGTCGTCGCGGGCCTGCGGGAGGACGCGTAGTGGCTGGTCGCGAGCCCACCCGCCGCGAGCTCCTCGCGGCCGCCGGCAGCGCGACCGTGGCGGCGCTGCTGGCGAGCTGCGGCGGCGGCTCGAGCTCCGCGGCGCCCGGCTCCACCCTGCTGCGCACGCTGGTCGACCCCGACGGCGACGGCCTGCTGCACCGCGGGCCCGGCCTCCCGCTGACCGACCGCACCGAGCTCGCGCCGCGCGCCGCCGCCGGACGGCCCCTGGCGGCGCTGGCCCAGGTGTCGGACCTGCACGTCCGCGACGCGCAGTCGCCGGGGCGCGTCGCGTTCCTGGACCGGCTCGGCCCGCGCTTCGGCTCGGCGTTCCGCTGGCATGAGACGCTGACGACGCAGGTCGTCGCCGCCACCGTGGACGCGATCAACGCCGCGCGGCCGACGGCGGTCCTGGTGACCGGCGACCTCGTCGACTCGGCCCAGCGCAACGAGCTCGAGTGGGCGCTCGGGCTGCTGCGCGGCGCCACGGTGCGCCCGGACTCCGGCCGTCCCGGCTACCGCGGGGTCCAGTCCGAGACGATCGTCGACCCCCTCTACTACCGGCCCGACGTCGACGCGCCCGTCCATCCCGGGTTGCTGGAGCGCGCCGTCGCGCCCGTGCGCAGCTCGGGCCTCGACGCGCCATGGCACCCGGTCCTGGGCAACCACGACATCCTGGTCGCCGGCGAGGTCGCGCCCACGGCGGCCACGCGCGCCGCCGCCACCGGCAGCCGTCTGCTCGTCACGCCCGCGCCCGACCTCCTGCGCCGGCTCGGCGGCGCCCCACCCACGCGCGCCGCGATCGACCAGCTGCTCGCCGCCGGCCTCGACGGCGACGCGATCCAAGTGGCGCCGGACGCCGCCCGCACCCAGCTCGGCGCCCGCGAGGTGGTGGGCCGCCTGCGGCGCGGTGCCGGCGAGCGCCTCGACTACGCCGTCGACGTCGGCGATGCGCTGCGCGTCATCGTGCTCGATCTCGTGCGACGCGACGCGGGGTCCGGCGGCCTGGTCACCGCCGCGACGCTTGCGGCCCTGCAGCGCGAGCTCTCTCGCGCAGGCGACCGCTACATCATGGTCGCCGTCCACCAACCGCTCGACGCCACCGCGGGCGGCGACGCGATCCTCGACGTCCTCGACGCCGATCCGCGCGTCGTGGCCGTGCTCGCCGGCCACACCCACCGCAACGCGATCGTCCCGCGCCACGCGCGGGCCGGCGGCTATTGGCTGATCACGACCGCGTCGATCGTCGACTGGCCCCAGCAATGGCGGTCGCTGCGGCTCGTCGAGACGCGCGGTGGCGCGGTCGCGCTCGAGACGTGGATGGTCGACCACCGCGGCCGGCCCAATGACGAGCACTCGCTCGCCGGCATCGCGCGCGACCTGTCGTTCCTCGATCCCCAGGGCGGGCGTCCGGCGCACGCCGCCGGGCCGCCGTCGGCGCGCAACGTGCGCCTGCACCTCCCCCGCCGCGCCCCGCGCCCGCCACGGACGCCGGGCGTCCCCCGGCCGCTGCCGCCTCCGGTCGCGCCCGACCGTCTGGGCGCGGGCGACACGGTGGCCGGATAGCGCGCGCTCAGACGATCTCGCGGCGCCCGGCGAACGCGCGGCCGAGGGTGACCTCGTCGGCGTACTCCAGGTCGCCGCCGACCGGCAGGCCGGAGGCCAGGCGGGTCACCGCGACGTCCGGCGTGCGCTCGCGCAGCGCGGCCGCGATGTGGTGCGCAGTCGCCTCGCCGGTCGTCGTCGGGTTGGTCGCCAGGACGACCTCGCGGATCTCCCCGCTCTCCACGCGCCGGTACAGCTCGGCGATCTTGAGGTCCTCGGGGTCGACGCCGTCGATGGGCGACAGCGCGCCGCCCAGCACGTGGTAGCGGCCGCGGAACTCGTGGGTGCGCTCGAGCGGGATGACGTCGCCGGGCTCCTCGACGACGCAGATGACCGCCTCGTCGCGACGCTCGTCCTGGCAGATCCGGCACAGCGGCTCGTCGGCGAGGTTGAAGCACACCTCGCAGGGGCGGATCTTCTCCTTGACCTCGCGGATCGCCTCGGCGAGCGCGTTGGCGTCCTCGGGATCGACCCGCAGCAGGTGGAACGCGAGCCGCTGCGCCGTGCGCTGCCCGATGCCGGGCAGCTTGCCCAGCTCGGTGACCAGGCGCTGGACGGGCGGCGCGAACAACGACTAGCGGTTCTTCTTCTGCGCCGCGCGCCGCGCGGCGCGGTTCAGCTGCGGCTGCGCCCCGGCCCCGCCGGCGCCGCCGCCACCGAGGCCGCCGAGCGCGTCGCCCAGGCCGAGGCCCTCGAGCGCCTGCATCGGGTCGAAGCCGCCGGCGCCCGAGGCGCTCTGCATGGCCTTCTCCTGCAGGTCGACCGCCTGGCGCAGCGCCTCGTTGGTCGCGGCCAGCACGAGGTCCTGCAGCATCTCGACGTCCTCGGGATCGACGGCGTCGGGGTCGATCGTCAGCGCCTCGAGCTTGAGGTCGCCGGTGACGACGACCTTCACCATGCCGCCGCCCGCCGAGGCCTCGACGCGCTGCTCCTTGAGCGCATCCTGCGCCTCCTGCTGCGCGGCCATGACCTCCTGGGCCTGCTTGAGCATGTTCTGGATGTTGGGCTGGGGCATCAGGCCTGCTCCTGGTC
>JAOPZD010000100.1 GCA_025964295.1 Conexibacter sp. | reverse complement strand
GGGCCGCCGGGCGCGCCCAGGCGGCGGCGCAGCTCGTCCTTCAGCGCGGCGCGCGGCTGTGGCGCCAGCCCCGCGGTGTAGGCGCCCGCCGGCCCGACGCCGAGCTCCAGCGGCGCCCACAGGTCCTCGAAGTCGTCGTAGCCCGCGCCGACGACGACCGGCGCGACGGCCACGTCGCGCAGCCCCGCGCCGGCCCACAGCTCGCGCAGCTCCGGCGGCGTGCAGCACGGCATCGCGCGTCCCTCGTCGCGCGCCGCGGCGCCGGGATCCAGCGCGGTCGCGGCGTCCCAGAACGCGCGCAGCAGCGTCATCTCGCCGGCGTAGTCCCAGACCGCGGCCGCGACGCTCCCGCCGCCGCGCACGACGCGGGCCATCTCCGCCGCGCCGGCGACCGGATCGTCCATGAAGTTGATGGCCAGCTGGGCGAGCACGCGGTCGAAGCTCGCGTCGGCGAACGGCAGCGCCTCGCCCGCCGCGACCTGCACGTCGACGCCCGGCAGCCGCTCACGGCAGGCCGCCGCGAACGACGCCGACGGATCCACCGCCGCCACGCTCCCCGCTCCGAGCAAGGCCACCAACTCGCTCGTGAGCCCACCCGGTCCGCACCCCACGTCCAGCGCCCGCTCGCCCGCCTGCACGCCCGCCACGCCCATCAGCGCCCGCGCCAGCTCGGCGCTGTAGCGGCCGATGAAGCGGTCATAGGCCTCGGCGGGCGCGTTGAAGGACATGCCCAACCGTCGCGCCCGGCGGGTCCCCCGTCAAGGCTGCTATCTGTGCGGCCATGAAGATCCTGGTCACCGGCAGCTCGGGGCACCTCGGCGAGGGCTTGATGCGATCGCTGCCCGCAGCGGGCCACGAGCCGGTGGGGATCGACGTGGTGGCGGGCGACTTCACCGCCGTCGTGGGATCGATCGCCGACCGGGCGACGGTGCGCGGCGCGGTCGCCGGCGTCGACGCGGTCCTGCACGCGGCGACGCTGCACAAGCCGCACGTGGGGTCCCACAGCCGCCAGGAGTTCGTCGACACCAACATCACGGGGACGCTGAACCTGCTGGAGGAGGCCGTCGCCGCGGGCGTCGGGCGGTTCGTGTTCACCAGCACGACGAGCGCGTTCGGCCGGGCGCTGACGCCGGGCGACCGGCAGCCTGCCGCGTGGATCACCGAGGACGTCGTCCCGCTCCCGCGCAACGTGTACGGGGTGACCAAGACGTCGGCGGAGGGTCTGTGCGAGCTGGTCCACCGCGACCACGGGCTGCCGGTCGTGGTGCTGCGCACGTCGCGGTTCTTCCCCGAGCAGGACGACCGCGAGGACGTGCGGGCCGCCCACCCCGACGCGAACCTGAAGGTCAACGAGCTGCTCTACCGGCGCGTCGACCTGCAGGACGCCGTCGACGCGCACCTGCTCGCGCTGGACCGCGCGCCGCAGCTCGGCTTCAACCGCTACATCATCAGCGCGACGACGCCGTTCGCGCGCGAGGACGCCGCACGGCTGCACGCGGACGCGCCCGCGGTGGTCCGTGACCTGTACCCGCACTACGAGCAGCTCTACGCCGACCGCGGCTGGCGGATGTTCGATGCGATCGAGCGCGTCTACGACAACGCCCGGGCGCGGCGCGACCTCGGCTGGGCGCCGCGCTGGGACTTCGCCCACGCGCTCGAGCTGCTCGCCGCGGGCGAGGACGTGCGCAGCCCGCTGGCCGTGGCCGTCGGCGCCAAGGGCTACCACGCGGAGCCGACCGGGATCTACACGACCCGCTGAGCGCGGGCGCCCAGGGGAACGGCCGCGCCACGCCGGCGCCGCCCCAGCGCCTCCAGGCTCCACGCCATCCCCGCCGCGACGACCGGCGCGAAGACGAGCTCCAGCCGGAAGCCCTGCGGGTTGTCGGCCAGCAGGAGCAGCAGCACGCACCCGACCGCGGTGCCGTGCAGCGCCGCGACGAACGCGTCGCCGCGAGCGCGGCGCGCCAGCGCGACGACCAGCAGGACGACGCAGAGCACCAGGAACAGCGCGAAGGCCGGCCCGAGGATCCCGAGCGTCGAGGAGTAGTCGAAGTTGTTCTGCAGCGTGATCCGCAGCTGGGGCCAGTAGTGCGAGGCGATCCACGGCCAGTCGGTGTGGTCGGGCACGTTGTAGCCCTGCTCGACGTAGGCGAGGTTCACCCGCACCGGCGCCCCGCCGATCAGCAGCGCCGGCGCCGCCGCCAGCGCGCCCGTCGCGACGACCCACGCGTTGCGCACCCGGGCGCGCGGGTCGCGCAGCTGCGCCAGCGTGATCGCCACCGCGGCGATCCCGAGGACCATCGTCGCGTCGCGCGTGACCGACAGCACCGCCATCGAGGCGATCCACGCCGGCAGCCAGCGCAGGCCGCGGTCGGCGACGAGCACGAGGCTCAGCAGCCCGACCACCTCCAGCAGCACGCCCCAGGAGTCGACGAACTGCCCGTAGCTCCAGCGATACAGCGGCGGCGAGAGCAGCGCGGCGGCGGCGGTGATCAGCGCGACCGGCGGGGCGAAGCGGCGCCGCAGCAGGCCGTACAGCGCGAGGCCCAGCAGCGCGTAGCCGAACATCGACACCCACTGCACCGCGCGGCTGACGCTCGCGCCGGTGATCTCCGACACGCCGAGCGCCAGCCCGGGGACGACCCAGCGGCGCTGGTAGAACTGCGCGCTGAAGTCCTCCCAGCGCGGGTCGAGCAGGCGCTTGCCGCCCTCGACCCCGGAGGACTGCGCCAGCGCCTTGGCGCGCGGGCTCGCGAACGCCTCGTCGACGGCCTGGCCGGCGGACTCGCCGCGCAGCTGCGCGGCCTGCGCCTCGTAGTACAGCCCGTCCGGGTTGGCCTCGGCCGTCAGGACCATGCCGGGGATCGCCAGCACGATGCCGAAGATCAGCACCGCGACCACCGCGACGCGATCGGTCAGGCGGCTCGTCCCTGTCACCCAGAGGGCACGGGCCCGCTCGAAGTCCATTGCGCCGGAGCATAGAGCAGTGGAGAACCGTCCAATGATCCATAAAAGTCCGCGTGCGGACAGGTCCGGACGCCGGCTCAGAACAGCCGCAGCACCTCGAACCGCTGGCCCGGCGG
>JAOPZD010000096.1 GCA_025964295.1 Conexibacter sp. | reverse complement strand
TGGTCCCTGGGCAGGTCCTCCGGGATGATCTCGTCGTGCGCGGCCGGCGTGTCGCCCAGCGGTCGCCGGTCCTCCAGGCCGATACCCGGCACCGGGTCCTCGTGGTCCTCGGCGACGGCGTCGCGCAGCTCGCCGTCCTCCGCGCCCGCGGTCTTGGCGCGCGCGTGGGCGAGCCAGATCGAGACCGCGGTCAGCGGGATCGCGCCGGCCAGCAGGACCGCGATCGCCTCGTCGGGCCCGGTGAACGCCGCGGCCGCGATCGCCGACACCACGTAGAACCCCACGACGCCGCCCACCAGCCAGCCCAGCCCGCGCGGCCGCGGGCGCCCCGGCCACGGCCCGAGCGCGAGGTAGGTGGCGCCGACGCAGGCCACCAGGACCAGCCCGATGCCGATCGTCAGCTGGACAGGACCCCACCCCGGATTGCCGCCGTTGAGGATGAACAGGCTGCCGACGTACACCGGGAGCCAGAGGAAGGCGGGATAGCGGCGCATGGGCCGTTGGCTACCCGCCGCGCACCCCGCGAGGCAACGTCGCGACGGCCGGTTGTCCGAATCTTCTCGCGCCGCCCGAACAGCTGTGTACCGGTGCGGCGATCCCGGGAAGCGCCGCCTGCATGGCGACCATCACCTCCGACTCGGCGAGCCGCGAAACCGTGGCGCGCACGGCCGAGGGCCTGGGCTGGTTCAGCCTCGGCCTCGGCGTGCCGCAGCTGCTCGCCCCCAGCCTCGTCAACCGCATCGCGGGCATCCGCGACGACGGTCCCGCGCGGACCGCGCAGCGGATCGTCGGCGTGCGCGAGCTCGCGGCGGCCGGCGGCATCCTCGGGATGCCGCGCCCCGTCCCGTTCCTCTGGGCGCGCGTCGGCGGCGACGCGATGGACCTCATGCTGCTCGGCCGCGCCTGGGCGCGCCGGCGCGACAGCACGCCGCGGCTGCTCGCCGTCACCGCCCAGATCGTCGGCGTGACGGCGCTCGACCTGTTCACCGCGCTGAACATGACCAAGGACCCCACCGTTCGCCGGAAGCCGACCATGAAGACCGCCGCCGTGACGCTCGACGTGCCGATGGCGGAGGCCGAGGCGGCGTGGATCGCCCTCAGCGCCGACAGCGGCGCGCCCGGGGCCGCGACGTTCCGCCCGGCGCCCGGCGGCACCGGCACCGAGGTCCGCGTCACCGTCCAGGAGGACAGCCCGGTGGTCGACGTCGCCCGCAAGGCGATGGGCACCGAGCCCTACCAGCGCGCCGAGGACGCGCTGCGGCGCTTCAAGCAGCTCGTCGAGGCCGGCGAGATCGCGCGCTCCGACGCCATGCCCGAGGGCGAGACCCACGAGCGCATGTTCCCGCGCCAGCGCCCCGCGCAGCCGCTCGAGCACGTCCCCGCCTGAACCCCTCCCAAGGAGCCCATCGCCCCATGCGCGCCAACGTCTGGTCCGGACGCAACACCGTCCAGGTGGAGAACGTCCCCGACCCCAAGATCCTCAACCCGCACGACGCCGTCGTGCGGATCACCTCGACCGCGATCTGCGGCTCGGACCTGCACCTCTACGACGGCTACATCCCCACGATGGAGAAGGGCGACATCCTCGGCCACGAGTTCATGGGCGAGGTCGTCGAGACCGGCCGCGAGGTCCGGCGCCTCCAGGTCGGCGACCGCGTCGTGGTCCCGTTCCCGATCGCCTGCGGCCGCTGCGCCCAGTGCCGCCGCGAGAACTACTCCGTCTGTGAGAACTCCAACCCCAACGCCCACCTGGCCGAGAAGATGTTCGGCCATCCGACGGCCGGCATCTTCGGCTACTCGCACCTGACCGGCGGCTACGCCGGCGGGCAGGCCGAGTACGCGCGCGTGCCGTTCGCCGACGTGGGGCCGATCAAGATCGAGGACGACCTCAGCGACGAGCAGGTGCTGTTCCTGTCTGACATCTTCCCGACGGGCTTCATGGGCGCGGAGTTCGCCGAGCCCTCGCCGGACAAGGTCATCGCCGTCTTCGGCGCCGGGCCGGTCGGCCAGTTCGCGATCGCCAGCGCGCGGCTGCTCGGCGCCGAGCAGGTCATCGCCATCGACAAGGAGGACTACCGCCTGCGCATGGCCCGCGAGGACGCCGGCGCGATCGCCACCATCAACTTCGACGAGACGCCCGACGTCGTCGAGCAGCTCAAGGAGATGACCGGCGGCCGCGGGCCGGACGCGGTGATCGACGCCGTCGGCATGGAGGCGACGCACGGCCACGTGGCCATCCACGCCTATGACCGCGTCAAGCAGGCCGCGCGCGCCGAGACCGAGCGCCCGCACGCGCTGCGCGACGCGATCATGGCCTGTCGCCCCGGCGGCATCGTCTCGGTGATCGGCGTCTACGGCGGCTTCATGGACAAGTTCCCCGCGGGCGCGTTCATGAACAAGGGGTTGACGATGCGCAGCGGGCAGTGCCACGTCCAGCGCTACACCAAGCGCCTCTACGACCACGTCGTCGCCGGCGACATCGACCCGAGCTTCGTCGTCACCCACCGCATGGGCCTCGACCAGGCGCCGACCGGCTATGAGACGTTCAAGAACAAGCGCGACGAGTGCGTGAAGGTGGTCCTCACGCCGTAGGCGCATCTGCGCGGCCGCCGCGGCCCGTGGCCGCGCGGCTGCCG
>JAOPZD010000487.1 GCA_025964295.1 Conexibacter sp. | reverse complement strand
CGCGCGCGACGGCCAGCGGCGCGGCCCACGGCTCGGCGGCCTCCTCCTCGCCGGCGAAGATGCGGTCGACGCGGTCGTAGTCCAGGCGCTCGTCGTTGCGGATCCGCGACCGGTAGAAGGCGGTGCGCACGACGTCGGCGCCGTCGAGGTCCATCTCCACGGTCACCGCCAGGCGCTCCTGCCCGGCGACCAGCGAGCACGCGCCGTTGGACAGCAGCTCGGGCAGCATCGGCTCGACCGCGCCCGGGACGTAGACCGACGTCGCGCGGCGGTAGGCCTCGCGGTCGACCGGCGAGCCCGGCCGCACGTAGGCGCTGACGTCGGCGATGTGGACCCACACGCGCCACTGCCCGTCGCCGCGCTCCTCCGCGCTGATCGCGTCGTCGAAGTCCCGCGCCGTCGTCGGGTCGATCGTGAACGTCGGCAGCGGGCGCAGGTCGCGCCGTCCGGCGGTGCCGGGATCGCGATCCTCGACGCGCTCGACGGCCTCCTTGGCCGCGCGCTCCACGCCCGCCGGGAAGGCGCGCCGCAGCCCGCGGTCGTACATCAGCGCCTCGATCACGTCGCGCGCGACGTCGGGCCGGCCGATGACCCGCGCGACCTTCGCGTGCCCCTTGGCCCGTCCCCCGCTGCGCACGAGCACGAGCTGCCCCGGCCGCCCGTCGCGGCCCGGATCGACCACGACCCGCTGCCCGCGGCGGGGGTCGAAGAACGGCTCGGCGACGAGGAAGCGCCCGCGCTTGGCCAGGACGCCGACGGTGAACTGCTCGCCCGAGCCGGCCCCAGGGGGCGGCCCGGCGCCCCGCTGGCGGCGCGCGCTCATGCCTTGGCGGCCAGGACGCTGAGCGCCTTGTCCAGCGCCTCGTCCTTCTTGGTCGTCTTCGGGTCGTCCGACGCCTGCACGTTCGGCGTCAGCCCGCTGCCCGTCGAGACGCCCGCGCCGCCGAGGTTGCGCCCCGACGGCAGGAAGTACTGGCCCGCGGTGATGTCCAGCGCGCCGCCGTTGGAGAGCTCGAGCACCTCCTGGAAGACGCCCTTGCCGAACGTCCGCGTGCCGACGAGCTCGGCGCGATGGCGGTCCTGCAGCGCGCCCGCGACGATCTCCGCCGCGCTGGCGCTGTTGCGGTTGACCAGCACGACGAGCGGCAGCTTCGGCGCGACCGGGTCGCCCACCGCGCTGAACGTCTTGGCCGCGACCGCGCGCCCCTTGGTCGTCACGATCTTGCCGTCCGACAGGAACGCGCTGGCCACGAGCTGGGCCTCGGTCACCAGGCCGCCGGGGTTGTCGCGCAGGTCGAAGACCACGCCCTTGGCGCCGCCCTTCATCGCCTTGCCCAGCGCGGCGTCGAGCTCGCCGTGCACGCCGGAGGAGAACTGGTCGAGGTGGATCACCGCGAGCTTGCGCCCGCTCACCGTGCGCGTGGAGGACGTCACCGCCGGAACCGAGATCGTCGCGCGCGTCAGCGTCACGTCGCGCGACGTCTTGCCGTGGCGCACCGTCAGCTTGACGTCGCTGCCGATCTGGCCCTGGATCAGCGCCACCGAGGCGTCGCTGGACTTGCCCTTCAGCGCCACGCCGTTGACGCCCGTGACGACGTCGCCGACCGCGATCTTCGCGCGCTTGGCCGGCGAGCCGTCGTAGACCTCGACGATCCGCAGCCCGTCGGCCGCCTTGGTCACCTGCACGCCGATGCCGGCGAACTCCCCGCTCTGCTGGAGGTTGAACTTCTTGTACTCCTGCGGGTCGAAGTAGTTGGAGAAGCGGTCGTGCAGCGACGCGACGATCCCGCGGATCGACTCGTTGGCGAGCTGGCTCTTGGGGACCTTGCGGTAGTAGGTGTGGTTGACCTGGTCGATGGCCTCGTTGACGACCCGCGTGTCCTGGTCGCCCACGAGCGGGTCGCGCAGGAAGCCGGGCAGGCCGGACGGGTGCCCGCCGAGGTAGATCCCGGCGGACAGCAGGACGAGGCACAGCACCAGCGAGGCGAGGACGCGGCGGATCATGGTCGCTGGGACAGGCTAGGGGCCGGGCGCGGGCGCTTAGGCGGCGCTGAGGTGCTCGGTCAGCAGCGCGTTGACGCGATCGGGCTCGTCGTGGTGGACCCAGTGGCTGGCGTGCGGCAGCCGGACCACGCGGGCGTCGGGCAGCAGGCGCGGGTCGGTGTCGGCCATCTCCTTGCGCAGGTGGCGGTCCTCCTCGCCCCAGATGACGAGCGTCGGCGCGGGGATCGGCGCGAACAGCGACTGCGCGCGGCGCGGCGACTGGCGCAGCGCGGCGCGGTAGTAGTCGATCGGCCCCTTCAGGCCGCCGGGGCCCATCAGCGCCTCCTCGGAGCGCGCGAGGTCCTCGGCGGTGAACGCGCCGGGGCGCGCGTCGGCGTAGATCCGCTCCAGCGTCTTGCGCCCGCCGCGGCGCAGCAGGCGCTCGGGCAGCCAGGGGAGCTGGAAGAAGAACATGTACCAGCTGTTGCGCAGCTGGCGGGGCGAGCTGCGCAGCGTGCGCAGCATCGTGTCGGGATGCGGCACGTTGAGGATCGCCAGGCGCCGCACGCGGTCGGGGTGCAGCGTCGCGACCATCCACGCGACCGCCGCGCCCCAGTCGTGGCCGACGAGCAGCGCGCGCCCGTCGTCGCCGAGCTGCTCGATGACGCCCGCGACGTCGGCGGCCAGCAGCTCCATCCGGTAGTCGCGCCAGTGCGGCGGCTTGTCGGACTGCGCGTAGCCGCGCATGTCCAGCGCGACGACGCGGAAGCCGGCGGCGGCCAGCGCTGGGATCTGGTGGCGCCACGTCCACCAGAACTCCGGGAAGCCGTGCAGCAGCACCACCAGCGGCCCCTCGCCCGCCTCGACGTAGTGCAGGCGCACCCCGTCGACGGTCACGAACCGATCCGCGAGCTCCATGCCCGGAGCCTACGGGTCGCGCGCGCCCGCCGCGTAGGCGCTCAGACGCGCAGGAACTTGCGCAGCGACAGGCTCGAGCCCGCCGCGCTGACCGCGACGCTGGCCACCAGCAGCACGACGGCCAGCAGCGCGAAGCCGATCGTCTGCGGCGCGGCGATCAGCGCGAAGTCCGAGGCCAGCGGGTCGAGGAACGCGACCTTGCCGATGCCGAGCATCAGCACCGCCACGATCCCGCCCAGCGCGCCGAGGACGACGCCCTCGATGACGAACGGGATCCGGATGAACGAGTCGGTCGCGCCGACCAGCTTCATGACCTCGACCTCGCGGCGGCGGGAGAAGAGGCTCAACCTGATGGTGTTGGAGATCAGCAGGATCGAGGCGATGATCAGCAGGACCGCCAGGCCGCCCATCGCGAGCTTCACGACGCGCGTGGCGGTGAGGATCTTGGTGGTCTCGTCCTTGCGGTTCTTGACCTGGTCGATCGCGCCGTCGATCGGCGTGCGCCGGGCGGACGGGCCAGATCCCGCCGGCGCCAGCGCGTCGCGCAGCGCCGAGATGTTGTCCGGCTTGTCGGGCGTGACCCGGAACGTGTCGGGCAGCGGGTTGGTGCCCAGCAGCTGGTAGGCCTCCGGGTTGCGCCGCTTCTCCTGCGCGTAGGCCTGGGCCTTGGAGACGTACTCGACCTTGCCGACGTGGTCGGTGCGGCCGAGCAGCGCCTGCACGCGCTGGACGTCGGCCCTGGTCGCGTCCTTCTTGAGGTAGACGTCGACGAGCACGCGGCCGCGCACCTCGTTGGCCGCGCCGGTCGTGGCCTGGACGACCGGGATGAAGACGCCGAGGACCAGCACGGTGACGAGCACCGAAGCCATGGCGGCGAAGGACGGGATCGCGTTCCGCGAGATCGAGCGGAACGCCTCCTTGACGAAGAAGGCGGGCTTCATGAAGGACTACTCGCTCGGGAAGATGTCGTCAAAATCGCCGCTGTCGGCCTCGCGCTCGGTGCGCGCGCGGCGCGGCGCCGGGGACGGCTCGCGCAGCAGCGCGCCGAACTCGGCCGTGTTCATGTCGCTGGGCGCGTAGCTCGCGTTGTGCTCGTCGCGGATCAGGCGGCCCTCCTGCAGCTCGAGCACGCGGCGGCGCATGCGGTCGACCATCGTCGCGTCGTGCGTCGCGACCAGGACGGTCGTGCCGGTGCGGTTGATCCGGTAGAGCAGCTGCATGATCCCGACCGACGTCTCAGGGTCGAGGTTGCCCGTGGGCTCGTCGGCCAGCAGCAGCGGCGGGTGGTTGACGAACGCGCGCGCCACGGCGACGCGCTGCTGCTCGCCGCCGCTGAGCTGGTCCGGATAGGAGTGCAGCTTGGTGGCCAGGCCGGTGAGGCGCAGGATGTCGGGGACCTTGGCCCGGATCTCCTTGCGGCCCTGGCCGGTGACCTGCAGCGCGTAGGCGACGTTGTCGTACACGGTGCGGTCGGGCAGCAGCTTGAAGTCCTGGAAGACGATGCCGATGTTGCGCCGGTAGAACGGGACCTTCTTGCGCGTGATCTCGGAGAGGTCGCGCCCGGCGACGCGGATCGTGCCGGCGGTCGGCTCGATCTCCTTGATGAGGAGCCTCATCAACGTGGACTTGCCCGAGCCGGTCGACCCGACGAGGAAGACGAACTCGCCCCGCTGGATCGAGAACGACGCGGTATCGAGCCCGCCGTTGGTGGGCCCGTAGGACTTGGATACGCCGCGGAACTCGATGACCGACGGGGCCCGGTCCTGCGGCCCCGCGGTGCGATCCAGCTCCTGCTTGTGGCGTTCGACGATCGCCATGGTCTGACCGACGTTAGCCCGCAGCGCGCGGAATCCTGCCGGTGCACGGCCGCGTGCAAGCTAGATTGCTTGGCGTGCCCACCATCACCAGCGAGACCCTCGCCAACGGCCTGCCGCTGCACCGCATCGCCCTGCCGGGGACGCGCGCGGTCACGATCCTCGTCGCCTTCGACGCCGGCGCCCGCACCGAGCGGCCCGACGAGAACGGCATGGCCCACTTCCTCGAGCACCTCGTCTTCAAGGGCGGGGAGAAGTTCGACCACTACAAGAAGGTCAACGAGACGGCCGAGCGGATGGGCGGCACGCTCAACGCCTACACGTCGCACGACCTCGTCGCCTTCCACATCACGGTCCGCGCCGAGGCCGCGCTGGAGGCCATCGACCTGCTGACCGACTTCGTCGGCCGCCCGCTGCTGGACGCCGAGGAGCTCGACCGCGAGCGCGGCGTCGTCATCCAGGAGATCCAGCGCTACAAGGACCAGCCGTCCGCCGTGGCCGAGGAGCTCATCGACCGCGCGGCGTTCGGCGAGCACCCGCTAGGCCGGACCGTCCTCGGCCCCGAGGACCACCTGCGCACGTTCAGCCGCGAGGCGATCGTCGCCTTCCGCGAGCGCCGCTGGGCCGGCGCGCGCGGCGGCGCGTTCATCGTCGGCAACGTCGACCACGTCCCGGCCAACGGCGCCGTCGGCGAGCTCTTCCAGCGCTTTCCGACGCTCGACGTCCCCGCGCCCTACGAGCCCGCTCCGTCGCTGCAGCTCGAGACGCTCGTCGAGCGCCGCGACTCCAACCAGTCGCACCTGCGCCTGATGTACCAGCCGCAGGTCGACGCGACCGACCCGGCCGAGCGCGCCGCGCTGACGATCTACTCGACGCTGCTGGGCGGCTCGATGGGCTCGCGCCTGTTCGACGAGATCCGCGAGCAGCGCGGGCTCTGCTACTCGGTCTACTCGGTCGACCACGCGCTGAGTGACGCCGCGATCCTGCAGCTCGGCGCGGGCCTGGAGTCCTCCAAGACCGCCGAGGCGTACTCGCGGATGCGGGAGATCGTCGCCGAGCTGCACCGCGACGGGCCGACCGAGGAGGAGGTCGAGCGCGCCCGCGCCTACGCCGCCGGCCGCCGCGTCCTGGCCTTCGAGAACACCAACGCGGTGGCGCGCTTCGCCGCGTCGCAGGCGATCGTCTACGGCGAGGACATCGACCCCGACCGCGCGATCGACGCGCTGGACGCCGTCACCTTCGACGACGTCGCCGCCGTCGCCCGCAAGGTCGATCCCGAAGCGGCCGCCGTGGCCTGCGTCGGCCCCCACGATGCCGGGGAGTTCTCCGGCGCGTAGGCGCAGCCCATTGGCACTGGCGCTGCCCCGTCCAGTGTGCGACAGTCAGCCGTCGTGGCGGTGGCGGAGATGCTGAACGAGCGCGAGCTTGCGCGATACGTGCAGCGGGTCGACGGTCGGTGGACCCTGGAGCGCGTCATCCTCGGCGGTGCGCGCGTCCTCGACATGCAGGGCGCGCCGCCCCAGCGCGAGCGCGGCGCCGAGTACGTCGTGATCCTGATCTCGGAGTACTTCGCGGGCGTGCCGTGGCTGGAGCGCGTCTACCAGGCCGCGAACCTGTGGGACGCCGACGAGATGGGCGGCAGCGCCGACGTCCACTGCTACACGCCGGGCGAGTACGCCCGCAAGCGCGACACGCTGCCCGTCGTGCGGGCGGTCTCGGCGCACGGCCTCGAGCTCGTCGGCACGCCGCCGGCATCGCCGGCTCCCCAGAACTGAGGATGGCGCCGGGGGCTCCTCGGCCAGAAACCGGAGCGTTCGTCAACCGGGGCGCGCGCGTGGCCGATCCGAGGGTCACATGCTCGCCGCCCACGCCCCCTCGCGCCTCCCGGCGCTGTGTGCGGTCGCCCTCGCCGCCCTCGCGCTGCCCGCGACCGCCTCCGCCAAGAAGACCGCCTCGCCGAAGCTGCCGGCCAAGTTCCAGCAGCGCTACCACGTGAAGTCCGCGGTGGCCGACCCGGACAAGGACGGGCTGACGAACTTCACCGAGTACCGGGCGCACACCAACCCCAAGAAGGCCGACTCCGACCGCGACGGCACCCAGGACGGCTCGGAGGACCGCGACGGCGACAAGCTCGACAACGCGACCGAGCAGCGCGCCGGGACCGACCCGGGGCGCAAGGACACCGATCGCGACCGCCGGCCCGACGCCCGCGAGGACGCCGACCACGACGGGCTGACCAACCTCGCCGAGCAGAGCACGGCCAACGACCCGGGCGACCCGGACTCCGACGACGACGGCGTCCAGGACGGGGCCGAGAACGCGGGCCAGGTCGTGTCCTTCTCCGCCGGCGACCTGCAGCTGCGCCTCGCCTCCACCGGCAAGGTCGTCACCGCGGCGGTCGACGACCAGACCGACGTCGCCTGCAGCGCGACCGCCGACTACGAGGACGGCTACGACGACAGCGCGGCGGACGACACGTCCAGCCTCGACGACGAGGGCGCCGACGACCCGTCGAGCGCCGATGACCCCTCGGGCGACGACGACACGTCCACCGACGACCCGAGCGCCGACGACGGCTCCGGCGACGACGCCACCGCCTCGGCGGCGTCCTTCGTGCGGCGCGCCGCCGACGACGCGTCCGCCGACGACGCCGCGTCCGACGACCCCGCCGCCGACGACGCCACCGCCACCGGCGACCCCTGCGTCGACGACACCCTCACGGCCGGCGCCTGGGTCCACGAGGCCGAGCTGTCCACCGACGACGACGGCACGCCGATCTTCGACGCCGTAGCCCTCGTCACCGCCGACTGACCGTGTCCCACGCGGCAGGGGGGACCTGCCGCCGGCCACCCACTAGCCTCGATCCCATGCACGTCGAGATCTGGTCCGACATCGCCTGCCCGTGGTGCTACGTGGGCAAGCGGCGCTTCGAGGCCGCGCTGGAGCAGTTCGAGCATCGCGACGAGGTCACGGTCACGTGGCGGTCCTTCGAGCTCGATCCGGGCGCGCCGGCCGAGCGCGAGGGCAGCCATGCCGAGCTGATCGCCGCCAAGTACGGGCGGACGCTGGAGCAGGTCGCCGAGATGGACGCGCAGCTGACGGCAGTCGCCGCCGCCGAGGGCATCGCGATGGACTTCGCCGGCATCCGCTCGGGCAACACGTTCGACGGCCACCGGCTCGTCCACCTCGCCGCGGCGCATGGCCTCCAGGAGGCGATGGAGGAGCGGCTGTTCCGCGCCTACTTCACCGAGAACGCGCTGATGAGCGACCACGAGACGCTGATCGCGCTCGCGGTCGAGGTCGGCGTGCCCGCCGGCGAGGCCCGCGACGTGCTGCTGACCGAGCGCCACGCCGAGGACGTCCGCGACGACGAGCGCACCGCCCAAACCGCCGGCATCTCCGCCGTCCCCTGCTTCGTGATCGACCGCAAGCTCGGCGCCTCCGGCGCGCAGCCGCCCGAGGAGCTGCTGCGCTTCCTGCAGCACGGCTGGGCCCAGCGCGAGCCCGCGCCGGCGGCCCGCTAGCCGCTAGGCGCCGCGCTCGATGCTGCCCAGCCGCGCGCCGTCGCGCCCGTAGCCGGTCAGCGTCGAG
>JAOPZD010000031.1 GCA_025964295.1 Conexibacter sp. | reverse complement strand
GCACTTTGAGGCCGGCCTGCTGCTGGCTGGCGTCCCAGGTGCGCCAGGCGATCGAGACAGTGGGGGAGTCGGGCATAGCCCGGTTCTTCGGCCACCGGTGTGGTGATCCTTAGCGGACCTGTCCGGGCGACTGCATCTGGCGTCATCATGACCTGCTCACCCGTTGCCTGTGCGAGGAGATCGTGCGATGCCCGCCCTCCAGCTGACCGGCTTCGGCGAGCCGGCCGACGTTGTGACGCTTGTTTCCCAGCCCGCGCTCGTTGCCGGTCGCGATGAGGTCGTCGTCGCGCTGGAGGCCGCGCCCGTCCATCCGTCGGACATCCACCTTATCCGCGGCTTCTATGGGGTAGAGCCGGAGCTGCCGGCGCCCCTTGGTGCCGAGGGGGTGGGGAAGGTCGTCGAGGTGGGGCCCGGTGGCGACCGGGCGCTCCTCGGCCACCGTGTCGCGATCCTGCCGACCTACGAGCAGGGGACGTGGGCTGATCATGCCGTGGTTGCCGCCCGAGACATCGTGGCGGTCGGCGACGAAGGCGATCCGCAGCAGCTGGCGATGATCGGCGTGAACCCAATCACTGCGCTCCTGCTCCTGCGTCTGTTCGGGCCGCTTTCCGAGGGCGACTGGATCGCGCAGACCGGAGCGAACTCCGCGGTGGGCCAGTACATCATCAGCCTCGCCGAGCGCGCCGGGATGCACACGCTCAACGTGGCGCGCAGCCAAGCGGCCGCGACGCAGGTCAGCGCCGCGGGCGGCGAGCATGTCGTGATCGACGGAGATGACCTGCCGGCCCAGTTGCAACGTGTGCTCGGCGGGCAGGAGCTCGCCCTCGTGCTCGACTCGATCGGTGGGCCGGTCGTGACCAACCTGGCCCACCGGCTTCGCTTCGGGGGCAAGGTCGTCAGCTTCGGGGCACTAAGCGGTCAGTCGACGGCGCTGGATGTCCGCCAGGACCTCATCTACCGCAACATCAGCCACCACGGCTTCTGGACGTTCAACTGGCTCACCCGGGCGCCGCGCGCGGAGATCGACGCGGCCTATAAGGAGATCGTCGCCCTCGTCACCAGCGGCGAGCTGACCGCCGACATCGATTCGACCTTCCGTCTCGAGCAGTACGCCGACGCCCTGAGCCGCGCCGAGCAGTATCGGCGGCACGGCAAGGTCCTGTTCGTCTTCCGCGAGTGACCTCGGGATCGGCGAGCTCCCTTTTCTTCCGAGTAGAAATAAGACGGATTAGCGAGCATACCCCTGGGGAGTATGTGGACGTGGCTTAGCGGAGGCGCTTTGGGGTGTGAGGTGGAGGTCGCTTCGGCGCGCTCTCAGGCACACGCCGCGTCGATGGCGCGTGTGCAGCTTGCGGCACTCCTTCTGCGTTTGCCGCCACTCGGCGTACACCGTTGACCTGACGGCCTGTAGCGTCGCGTGGTTCGTGGCCTGTTCGAGGCAAGCAGGGCGACCGCACCGACCAACGCTGCGACGACCGCTGTCGGGACGCGCATCTGCTTGAGGGCCCACCACCAGTCGTGGTCGGAGCGCCCGTTGTCGCCCGAGCCCTGCGGCTCGGCCTCGACGTTCGGGTTGCAGGACGGAGTACCAGCACCTCCGTTGTTAGGGGACTTTGCCATCACCTATTACTTGGTCGCACGAGCCCCGTTTCTGGGGCCCTTGACGGAGCTTTGGTGACGGCTTCGGATTCCGCCGGCCTTCGCTAAAGCGCGCGCTCGTCCTCGGCCGCGATGGCGGCGTCTTGCAGTGCCAGCCTGCCGTTCGTCGTTGCAGCGGTCGTCGCACGCACACGCCCGCCGCCCTGCGGTTTAGAGATCCTCACACCACAGAGCCCGTTTCGTGGGCTCTCTGGGCGGGATGCCATCCGCGCGAGATCGATTGCTCCATCCCAGGCGACTGTCCGAGGGCTGGCGCTGATCCTGCGACCACTCGAACGGCGGGGTTGATTCCGCTTTACAAGTAGGCCGGGCCACGGCGACCGCCTGGCCGAGGACGCCTATCGGGCCGGGCCGGGCCGGCACGGGATGCCGGTGCGCGGCCGCAGCGCCGATTGTCGAGCCTTCGATACTCCTCCTCAGATACCGGAACCGCCCAGGGCTCCCACGACGATCGGCGCCTTGCTACGGGTCAGGAGCGGCTGCTCCGTTGTCAACCTTCTCGGTCTCCGACGCGGGGCGCCCAATTTGCATCGGCTAGCGAATCAAAAAGTGACAATTGCGCTAACGATGCGCCGAAGCATTGACAGCGACGCGCAGGCCCGGTGCGATGGTCAGGAGGTCGTAGCAATGTGGTAATGCTTCTTAACGCCGAGACGGCGAGGGCGCCCTCGCTGAGGTTCGGGCCGCGTGGCCACGGAAAGGAACTGACCTGACCGCCTTCAGCAGGGAGGGGACATCGGTCTGCGCGCCCGGTTGGTGCTCGCAGGGCTTGTTGTCGCCGTCGCGATCAAGCTGGCGGCGCGCCAAGAGCGCGCACGCAAGCGTCTACTACTACGATCTCGCGCGCTCAGACGATTGCCGCTACTCGAGCGACGACACCGCCAGCGTCAGCCCGACGATCCCGCAAAGCCAGCCTCCGAGCAGGATCACCGCCGCGACACCGAGGCGCCGGCCGAGGACGCACCATCCGGCCGCCGCGAGCGCCAGGACGATCATCACCACGCCGATCATGACCAGCCCGTCGGGCGTGCCGGGCGCCCCGCCGCTGCCGTCGGCCCAGTACCACCCGAATGGGACGAGCGGAAGCGCGGCGACGACCGTGAGGACGCGGAGCGCGTCTGAGCGGCGAGATGTCATGCATCTCCATCTTCGGCAGGCCGCGGGCTCTTCATGAGCACGAGCGACACCATCGCAGCATTGTGTCCTATCGACAACATCACCCTGATCATTAGGCGAAAGTGAAACTATGAGACCCTCTTCGTTCCACGCCCGAGCTCTCGCCGCGACGATGCTGTGCGCCTCATTTGTCACCCTCGGGTCGACTGCCATCCCGGCTCTTGCGACGCCCGCAGGGTCCAACGGGCCGCTCATCTACAGCGAGGTGCTCGATCAGGGAGGTGGGCTGTTCAAAGCCAACCCGGATGGAACGGGACGAGAGCAGATCGACACCTCCGGTGCCAGAAACTTCGTCAGCATGTCCGTGTCTGCAGACGGGCACACGCTCGTGGGTGACGCTGATGGCCCCGCGGGAACTGGTATCTACAAGGTCGACCTCGCGAACGGGGCAGGCGCGTTTGCTCTCGTCGCGATCGCGCCTGGAAGTGGATGGAAGGTGATGCCTCGCGGCCGGCAGGCCAGGCGTGCGGCTGCGCCGCACCTGGTGGCTGGTTGAGTCGCTGCGCGACAGACGTCGCGCTCGGACGAGGAAGACGAGGAAGCTGAGCGCTGAGCTGCTGCCTCTGCCCGCCGCTGAGGTAGTCTCAACGGTGCGTTCCGGGAGCTGAGCACACTGACGGATCTCCGGGTCGCGCTCTTCCGCTGCGGTGTGCATCCGAACTCCACCGCCAACGGGCTCTACCCTGCGGGGTCGGTCGCTCAAGAAGACGCTGGCAGACGGAACCACGGCGAACGAGAATTACCAGGACCTCCAGGACCACAGCAGCACGCTCGCGGCGTACACCTGGCACGCGGACACCACGGGTCTCTCCAACGTCAACTACTACCTCGACCAGTTGCGCGCCATCATCCATCCCGATCAGTACCGTGATCGCTGTGCCCTTGGCAACTCGCTGTTGAGCGACCTGGACACGGTCAAGGACAAGTTGAAGACGAGCAGCTTAGGCGCCGTCGCTAAGCCGAACCACTGAAATGCATTCCGAGCTCGACCTCTGCGCCGACGACGACGCTGTGTTCCTGGTCGGCGTCAACGTCGATCGCGTCACCCGAGCGATCATGAATGTCGGTCTGCGAGCGCTGGGAGCGTTCGCTCTGTGGGTGCCCAACGACAGAAAGTACATGGATCCCGCGGCGGTGTCAGTGTGCTCGTCGGAGACCTGGACGCAGCGCCTGGCGCCTCTGATCGCCACACCGGACGCCGACCGGTTGGGCATGGCGCTCGATCCCCAGACCTGGGATCACCCGGAGATCGAGCTCCCCGGGCAACTCGACCTAGAGCTGGTTAACGCTGCGTCAGCCCGGCTCTTGGAGCGGTTCGGTGAGGAGCGCGATCCCTCGGCACGCATCCTGGAGGAGACGGCGCGCCGTATCGCTCAGGCGCCACCGGTTCCCGCCGATCCCCTGCTGGTGGCCATGGCCACCGACGGCTGCAACACGTCCGACGAGACGCTGGCCAGCATCCGCTACGCGTCACCTGCTGCGAGCGTCGCCGCACTCGAGGCGCGCGGGCTCCCGAAGTCCTACGAGGATCTCATGTGATCGTGTCGCGTAGCGCTGTGAGTCTCCTGGCCGTCGTCGTCCTCACGGGCTGCGGGACGCAGACACCGGCCGCCGAGCGCACGACGACGACGCGTACCGTGGCGACGGTGCCCGCGACCGCGGTGGCACCCCTGAGCACGGGCGCCCGAGCGCGGTCCAAGGCCGCGTGTCGCCGGTTCGCCGTCGACGTGCGCCCGTACGCGGTCGGCGTGGGATTGGAGGACGTGGTCCGCTCGGCCCATGCCTACCGCATGGCACGTGAGCGTCTCGCCACGGGGTTGCTCGCCGTGAGCACCGGACCGGATCGCGGACGCGTGGCCAACTAGGTCAACCTGCTCCGCGCCGCCAACCGACTGCTGCTCACGGCCGAACGCGCCGCCCGGGCCGGCGAGGTTGGGCGCGCATACGCCGCGCTGCGGCGGTGGAACGACGGGCTGCCACGGGAAAGCCGCCTGGTCCGGCGGCTCCAGCTGCGCACCTGCCCCAGGTAGAACCACTGTCGCACCGATAGCGGTCCGCGGCGCGCATCCCGGCTGCGACGAATCCAGCTCGCGGTTCTCTCGTTTCCTACTTGACATAACGCTGATTAGCGAGCATTGATGCAGCGCGGGACACCTGCCGCTGTCGCCGATCCACGACGAGCCGCTCATCGCCTGGGCACCGACGGCGAAGGCGCTGCAGGCGCTACGCAACACGCGGC
>JAOPZD010000025.1 GCA_025964295.1 Conexibacter sp. | reverse complement strand
CGGCCGCCTTGACCAGCGCGACCTCGAGCTGGGTCTGGGCGTCGGCGCCGTCCTTGGCCAGGCGCATGCCGGCGGCGAGCAGGTCGAGCAGGCGGACGGAGTCGGCGCCGGTCATCCGCCGCGCCTGGTCGGCCAGGCGGGCGTCGCGCTCGGTGGTCATCGCCAGCTGCGCGGGAACCTCGCCGAGCGTCTGCACGACGAGCACGTCGCGGGCGTGGCCCTCGAGGTCCCGGAGGAACTGCGCGGCCTCGCGGCCGGACTCGGCCAGCCGCGCCGACACGCCCCACGCCGCCTTCGCGTCGCGCGCGGCGATCGCGTCCAGCGCGCCGAAGAGCAGGTCGTCGTCGGCGACGCCGAGCACCGCCAGGACGTCCTCGGTCGCGATCGAGGAGCCCGAGTAGGTCACGAGCTGCTCGAGCGTGCCGAGCGCGTCGCGGTAGGAGCCCGTCGCGTTGCGGGCGACCAGCGCGACCGCCTCGGGCGCGACCTCGATCGCCTCCTTGCCCGCGACCCGCTGCACGACGGTGGCCAGCTGCTCCACCGTCGGGCGGCGGAAGTCGAAGCGATGGCAGCGGTCGACGACCGTGTCCATGATCTTGTGCGCCTCGGTCGTCGCCAGGACGAAGATCGTCGACGGCGGCGGCTCCTCGAGCGTCTTGAGGAACGCGTTCCACGCGGCGGACGACAGCATGTGCGCCTCGTCGAGGATGTACACCTTGTAGCGGCCGGTGACCGGCGCGTACTGGACCGAGTCGCGCAGCTCGCGGATGTCGTCGACCGAGTTGTTGGACGCGGCGTCCATCTCGATGACGTCCATCGACGTCGCGCTCGCGATCGCCACGCAGGACTCACACGTCCCGCACGGCTCGGTGGTCGGGCCGTTGACGCAGTTCAGGCAGGCCGCGAGCATCTTGGCCATCGACGTCTTGCCGGTGCCGCGCGAGCCGACGAACAGGTAGGCGTGGTGCACCTTGCCCTGGTCGATGGCGTTGCGGAGCGTGCGCACGACGTGCTCCTGGCCGATGACGTCGGCGAACGTCCGCGGGCGATGGCGGCGGTAGAGCGAAGGTCCGGCAGGCACGGGACGCATCAGTGTAGAGGCGTCGGGGGCGGCGCCCTCGTAGGCTGCACAGCATGGCCGACCCCCTCCTCGACGAGCTCTTCGACTGGCTGCGCATCCCCAGCATCTCCACCGGCGGCGGCGATCCCGCCGACCTCGCGCGCGCCGCGGAGTGGGCGGCGCAGAAGGTCCGCCGCGCGGGCGGCGAGGCCGAGCTGGTCACCGCGCGCGAGGGCGGCAACCCGCTGGTCATCGGCGAGCTGCGGGCCAGCGACGCCGGCGCCGCCGACGATGCCCCGACCGTCCTGATCTACGGCCATTACGACGTGCAGGGCGCCGAGCCGCTGGACCTCTGGACCAGCCCGCCGTTCGAGCCCGAGATCCGCGACGGGCGCATCTACGCGCGCGGCGCCGCCGACGACAAGGGCAACTTCCTGCCGCTGCTGCACGCCGCCTGCGAGCTGGCCAAGGCCGGCGAGCTGCCGGTCAACGTGCGCGTGGCGATCGAGGGCGAGGAGGAGGCCGGCGGCGAGTCGATCTCGGCCTGGCTGAAGGACGACCCGCGCGGCGCCGACGCCGCCATCGTCTATGACTCGGGCATGGTCGGCCCGGACCGGCCCGCGATCACCGTCGGCCTGCGCGGCGTCTACCTGATGACCTTCGACGTCCGTGCGGCCGAGCGCGACCTGCACTCCGGCATGTACGGCGGCAGCGCGCTCAACGCCCTGCACGCCCTGCACCGCGGCCTGGCCGCCGTCATCCCCGGCGCCGACGGCCGCGTCCGCGACGAGCTGCGCGTCGGGATCGTGGCGCCGTCCGACGAGGAGCGCGCGTCGTGGGCGGACCTGCCGCCCGGCGACGAGTCGCTGAGCGCCGCCGGCGCGCGCCCGTCCTACCCGGGCGCCAGCGCCGACTACGTCGAGCGCAACGGCAGCGACACGGCGGTCGACGTCGACCAGGTCGTCGCCGGCGACGCGCGCACCGTGATCCCGGCCGTCGCGCGCGCCACGGTCTCGATCCGCGTCGCGCCCGGCCAGGACGTCGAAGCGATGGGCGCCGAGCTTGAGCGGCTGATCCGCGAGGCGCTGCCGGAGGGCGCCGAGATGACGGTCGTCTCGCGCCACAGCGCGCCGCCCGCGCACTTCCCGGCCGACTCGCCCGCGCTGCGGATCGCCGGCGACGCGATCGAGCGCGCGGTGGGCGTCGCGCCCGCCTACGTCCGCAGCGGCGGGGCGATCCCGTTCGTCGCCGACCTCAGCGAGAAGGGCATCCCGACGATCGTCACCGGCTTCGTCCTGCCCGACGACCCGTTCCACGCGCCCGACGAGTCGTTCTCGCTGCGCGGGCTGGAGCTGGGGTACGCGAGCGCCCGCGAGCTGCTGACCGGCCTGGCCGCGCTGAAGTAGCGTGCGCGACCGCATCGTGCGGTCGCGCCTCGCCTTCCCCGTCCTCACCTCCGCGGCCCTGGCCGCGATCGTCTGGCTGGTCGCGACGCCGGCGGGGTTCCTCAACTACGACACCGAGTACGCGCTGCTGTGGGGCACCGACCTCGTCCACGGCCGGACGCCGGACTACGACGTGCCGTTCGCGCCGACGCCGCACCCGCTGGCGACGCTCGTGGGGATGCTCGGCTCCGAGGCCGTCTTCGAGGTGCTCGCGTTCGTCGCGCTGGGCATCTTGGGGTGGTTGGTCTACGAGCTCGGGCGCGCGTGGTTCAACGGCGCGACCGGCGTCGTCGCCGCGCTGATCGTCCTCACGCGCGAGCCCGTCTTCAGCTACGGCGTGCGCGCGTACGTCGACATCCCTTACATCTGCCTGCTGCTCGGCGCGCTGCTCGTCGAGACGCGGCGCCCGCGCGCCGGGACCCCGGTCCTGGCGTTGATGGCCTTGGCCGGGCTGCTGCGCCCGGAGGCGTGGCTGTTCGCGGGCGCCTACGCGCTCTGGCTGTGGCGCGGCGGCGCGCTCACGCGCACGCACGTCCTGCTGGTGCTCGGCGCGCCCGTGCTCTGGGCGCTGAGCGACCTGGCGATCACCGGCGACCCGCTGCACTCGCTGACCGGGACGCGCTCGACGGCGCAGGACCTCGGCCGGATCACCGGGCTGCGGCACGTGCCGACGACGCTGCCGCGCCGCCTCGGGGAGATCCTGCGCGAGCCGGTGCTGTTCGGCGCGGCGGTCGGGGGCGTCCTGGCGCTGTGGCGGCTGCGCGCGGGGCCGCGCGGCCGCGGCGTCCTCGTCGGCGCCGCCGGCGGGATCCTCGCCGTCGTCGCCTTCTGCGTCCTGGCGGCCGCCGGCCTCTCGATCCTCACCCGCTACCTGCTGCTGCCCGCGACGATCCTGGCGATCTTCGCCGCCGCCGCCGTCTGCGGCTGGACGCTGCTGGACCGCGACGACCCGTGGCGCGTGCGCTGGATGGCGCTCGGCGCGCTGACGGCGCTGGGGATGATCGCGTTCATCCCGTCGCAGATCGACCGCCTGCGCTCCACGCGCGCCGCGCTCGTCACCCAGACCAGGATCCTCGACGAGCTGCACGACCTGGCGCCGCGCGCGCGCTGCGCCGTCGTCAGCGTCCCGAACCGGCGCGCGGTCCCCCAGCTCGCCCTGTGGACCGACCGCCGCCCCTCCGCGATCGTCTCCGCGCAGGAGACCGGCCGCTACACCGGCTCCGCCTTCGTCCCGGCCTCGCCCGCGGTCGCCGCCCAGTTCATCCTCGACGCGCGCGACGAGGACCGTGCCCTGCCGCCCGCCCCGCGGGCCAGGCCGACAGCCGCGGGCCGGTACTGGGCCCTCTTCGACCTCTGCCCTTGACAGCCAGGTGTGAGTGAGTGCATACTCACACCTGCATGACGCCCACCGCCTCCCCCGCCAAGCGCACCCTCTCGACCGCCGAGGAGCGGCGCGAGGCCGTGCTCGAGGCCGGCATGTCGGTCTTCGCCGAGAAGGGCTTCCTGGGCACGCCGACGACGGACGTGGCCAAGGCGGCCGGGATCTCGCAGGCCTACCTCTTCCGCCTCTTCCCCACCAAGACGGACCTCGTCCTCGCGGTCGTGGAGCGCTCGAACCAGCGCATCAAGGAGACGTTCGTCAAGGCCGCCGCCCAGGCGCGCGCCACCGGCGAGCCGCCGAAGGAGGTCATGGGCGAGGCCTACGGCGCGCTGCTCGAGGACCGTTCGATGCTGATGACACAGATCCACCAGTTCGCGGCCGCGGCGTCGATGCCCGAGGTCGCCGAGGTGTCGCGCGCGTTCTTCGCCGAGTTGTACGACTTGATCGGCCGCGAGACCGAGCTGTCGGCCGAGGAGATCCACGGGTTCTTCGCCACCGGCATGCTGCTCAACGTCATGGCCGCCATCGGCGCGACCGACGACCACGGCCCGTGGGCCCAGACCCTGCGCGTCTGCTGATGGCCCGCTCCCCCTTTTTTGCCCATCGAGTGAGTGAGCGCTCACTCTCCCTCACGGTCCAGGAGGCCGAGATGACGACCCTCTCCCCCGCAGCGCCGTCCCGCCGACCCCGCGCCGGCTGGACGTTCGCGATCGTCAGCATCGCGTTGTTCATGGTCACGCTGGACAACCTCGTCGTCAGCACCGCGCTGCCGACGATCCGCGTCGACCTCGGCGCCTCGCTCGAGTCCCTCGAGTGGACGGTCAACGCCTACACCTTGGCGTTCGCCGTCCTGCTGCTCACCGGCGCCGCCCTCGGCGACCGCTTCGGCCGCCGGCGGATGTTCGGCCTCGGCATCACGCTGTTCACGGCGTCCAGCGCCGCCGCAGCGCTCGCGCCGACCACGGGTGCGCTCGTGGCCGCGCGGGCCGCGCAGGGCATCGGCGCGGCGATCGTCCTGCCGCTCACGCTGACGCTGCTCTCCGAGGCCGTCCCGGTCCAGAAGCGCGGGCTGGCGCTAGGCGCGTGGTCGGGGATCTCCGGCCTCGGCGTCGCGCTGGGCCCGGTGGTCGGCGGCGCCGTCGTCGACGGCATCTCGTGGCACTGGATCTTCTGGCTCAACGTCCCGATCGGCGCGGCGCTGGTGCCGCTGAGCGCCCGCTTCCTGGCCGAGTCGCGCGGCCCGGCCAACCGCCTGGACCTGCCGGGCATCGGCCTCGCCGGCCTCGGCCTGCTGGGCGTCGTCTACGGCATCGTGCGCGGCGAGGCGCTGGGCTGGACGTCGGCGACGATCGTCGGCTCGATCGGCGCCGGGCTGGCGTTGTTGGTGGCCTTCGTGGCGTGGGAGCACCGCGCCCCGGCGCCGATGCTGCCGCTGCGGTTCTTCCGCTCGCGGGCGTTCAGCGCGACCAACGGGACGTCGCTGGCGATGTTCTTCGGCGTCTTCGGCTCGATCTTCCTGCTGTCGCAGTTCTTCCAGACGACGCAGGGGCTCTCGCCGCTGCAGTCCGGGCTGCGCGTGCTGCCGTGGACGATCATGCCGATGTTCGTCGCGCCGGTCGCGGGGCTGCTCAGCGATCGGATCGGGGCGCGGCCGCTGATGGCCTCCGGGCTGGCGCTGCAGGCGATCGCGATCGGCTGGCTGGCCACGGTGACGACGCCGGACGTCGCGTACTCCGCGCTGCTCGTGCCGTTCATCCTGGCCGGGACCGGGATGGCGCTGGTCTTCGCGCCGGCCGCCAACGCGGTCCTCGGCTCGGTGCGCCCGGAGGAGGCCGGCCAGGCCTCGGGCGCGACGAACGCGATCCGCGAGCTCGGCGGCGTCCTGGGCGTCGCGGTGCTGGCGTCGGTGTTCACCGCCCACGGCGGCTACGAGTCGCCGCAGGCCTACGTGGACGGCATGACGGCGGCGCTGCCGATCGGCGCGGCGGTGCTCGGCGTCGGCGCGGTGCTGGCGCTGCTGATCCCGGGGCGCGGCGCGGCCGAGGCCGCGGGTGAGGCGGCCGCGGGCGCGCTGGCCGAGGCGGCCTGACCGGCGCACGTTGGGGGACTGTCCCCCAACCTGAGCTCATCATGGCGTCACGAAACAGCGAAGGCCCCGCCGGGATCCCGGCGGGGCCTTCGTCGCTGCAGATGAGTGGACCGTGCACCCGAGCTTGTGGTGTGGTCCCCGAGCGCCACGCCGGAGGGCGGCTCCGGCACCGGGAGCTCCCGCAGCGCCCGCCGGTGATCGCTTAAGGCTGCTTCCTTCCGGACCTGACCTGGTTCACGAGCCGACGCCGCGCGGGACCCGGGCCATCAGCGCCGCCACGGCGCGCAGACCCCGTTGGCCACACCCCTCACTCGGGGATTCGGCCTCGCTAGAGCGGATTGCGAGCGACAGGGCACCGCTACCTCCCCGCCTAGCACGGTCCGCGACGAAGTCTAGCGGTGGAGGGCCGTCCCCGACCTTTGGAGGGTCTGTGACCGGAGCGACACAAGATGACGCCCCCGTCAGGAATACTGTCGGCCATGTCCGCGACTCCCGCATCGTCCGTCCGCACCAGTACCGCGCCGGGCGGCAACGTCTACGTCGGCCCGTCGCTGTCGTCGTCGCTCTTGAAGGTCGTCGCGGCGATCGCGACCGCGCGCCCCTAGGCGGCGCGGCGCCGGTCCAGGCGCTCGCGGTCGTGCGCCGCCCAGAGGTCCTGCTCGGGGCCCTTGGGGACGATCCGCGTCGGGTTGAGCTGCGGATGCGTCATGTAGTAGTGGCGCTTGATCTGGTCGAGGTCGACCGTGTCGGCGATCCCGGGCTCCTGGTAGAGGTCGCGCAGGTAGCCGGAGAGATGGTCGTAGTCGGCGATCCGGCGCAGGTTGCACTTGAAGTGGCCGACGTAGACGGCGTCGAAGCGCACGACCGTGACGAGCAGGCGCCAGTCGGCCTCGGTGATCTCGTCGCCGAGCAGGTAGCGGCGCGTCGCGAGGCGGTCGTCGAGCCAGTCGAGCGACGCGAACAGCTCGTCGAACGCCTCCTCGTAGGCGGCCTGCGACGTCGCGAAGCCGGCGCGGTAGACGCCGTTGTTGACCGAGTTGTAGACGCGCTCGTTGACGTCGTCGATCGCGGTCCGCAGGTCCGGCGGGTACAGGTCCGGACCAGTCGGCGACCATGCGTTGAGCATCCGGACGATCTCCGAGCTCTCGTTGTTGACGATCCGGTTGGCCTGCGTGTCGAAGAGGACCGGCACCGTGACGCGATCGTCGAACCCGGGCTGCGTGAGCTCGTAGGCCTCCTGCAGGAAGGTGAAGCCGTTGACGGGATCGGGCTCGTCGTCGGCGAAGCGCCAGCCGCGGTCGTCGCGGACCGGGTCGACGACCGTCATCGGCAAGACGTCCTCCAAGCCCTTGAGCTGGCGGACGATCACCGCGCGCGACGCCCAGGGACACGCCAGCGACACGTACAGGTGGTAGCGCCCCGCCTCCGGCCGCTCCTCCACGACCTCCCGGAACCGGCTGTCCTGCCGGACGAACCGACCCCCTGTGTCGCTCTCCTTCGAGAACTGCGGCGTGGCGCTGGACATGCGACCCAGCCTAGCTCCGGGTGGGAGCGTTGCCCTGACACCTCCGCCGGACCCCGACCCTCGATATCCTCTGCCGACCCTGAGGGCGCGTAGCTCAGTGGGAGAGCGCTCGCTTCACACGCGAGAGGTCGCAGGTTCGAAACCCGCCGCGCCCATCATCCGGAAGCCCCGCAACCGCGGGGCTTTCGTCGTTTCGGCGCCTCTTCTGAGTCGGACCGACACGGGCGTTTGGAAGCGATTTGGAAGTATCGCGGCCTTTGAGCCCAAGCGCGATGAGCAGTGAGCACGCCGCCGCCCGTTCAAGCGCCACCCTCTTCGATCCTGAACGGCTACGCCTCGCGCGCCAGACGGCAGGCCTTCGGAAGAACGAACTCGCCGAACAACTCGGCCTCACACCAGCTGCCATCACGCAGTACGAACAGGGACAAACGCGGCCACGCCCCGCGGTCGTCGCGGCCATCTCCCTGGCCCTGGGGTACCCGGCCGAGTACTTCATGCACGACGGCCGGCCGATCCAGCAAGCCGATTCGTCCGCGGCGTTCTTTCGCAGCCTGCGCTCCACCCGCCAGTACGAACGCGAGCAGGCAGCGGCCCGCGCAGAACTGGTCTGGGAGGTCTTCGCCGCCATCGATCAGCACGCCGCCCTTCCGGCCATAGATCTACCGGCGCTGGAGCTGACCGAGAACGCCAGCAACGACGACATCGAAAACGCAGCATCCGAACTGCGCGATGCCTGGGGGCTGGGACGCGGACCGATCCCGCATGTTGTACGCCTTCTCGAAGCTCATGGCGTGATAGTCGCGCGCCTAAGAGCAGACACAGACAAGATCGACGCGTTCTCCCAGTGGATCGGGGGTCGCCCGATCGTGATCCTCTGGGACTGCAAGATGGACGCTGCTCGATCGCGCTCAGACGCAGCACACGAACTCGGACATCTCGTCTGTCACCACGATCCCGAGCCCGGCAACAAGCTGCTCGAAGATCAAGCACAGTCCCTTGCCGGCGCGTTCCTAATCCCAGCGGACGAAGTAGGTCCATATCTCCCCACGCGCGCACCACGCGGTGGCGAGTGGTCGGATCTCTTCGAGTTGAAGCAGGCCTGGGGCGTCTCGATCAGCAGCCTGCTCTACCGCGCCAGGACACTCGGCAAGTTGCCCCCTGCCGCTCACCGGCGAGCCATGATCGCGCTGTCGGAGCGAGGGTGGCGAAAGAACGAACCCGCCGATCTTGGGGCGCCGGAAAGGCCGACGCTGCTTGCACGAGCACTCGATCTGCTCGAAGCGGACCGCGGCTTTGGCGTCGAGCAGTTGGCATCCCACCTTCGCCTACCGACCGACCGCATCTACGACATCGTCGGGCAGCCGGAGCCTCGGAGATTGCAGGTCGACTGACGGTCGCCGGCTAAGCACTTTTCAACCGTCGCTCCGTCACATCCATTCACGTAGCGATGAGTGGGCTACCGCGCTCAGTTAGGCTTCAGCGATGGCTCCGAGACTGCCCTCCATCGCTCGTCTGGCGCGCGAGCTGAAGGCGGTGGAATGGGCGAAGCGTCAGACCGTCGAGAAGTCGCTCAACTACCTAATCCAGCATCGTTCCGATCTCGATGCCTTCGCCCATCCAGAGGACTTGGGAGTGGCGGCATACGAGGAAGACAGGATGGCCGTCGCGCTGGGCACGAACCTCGACGCCGTGCGCAATGCCGTCCTCGAAGAACTCTGGCGTCGCGAGATCTTCCTCGGGCCGGAAGTCTTGGATCAGCTGCTCTTCTTTTCGTTGAAGGACCCGGACGAGCCGGACCCGCTGGTCGCGACCCTTGAGTTCCTTCGTGATCGGCGGGTGACACGACCCGGGCTGATCATCTTTCCATTGCACTCGATTGGCATCCTTCGCGCGGGACTCCTACGCGGTAACCGGAAGGCCGAGTCGCAATTCATCGAGCCGGACCGGGGCGTCGCGGTGACGCCGCAGACAAACGTCCTCGAGCACACCATCGACTTCATCGACCGAACGCGCATTGCCTTCGGCGTGCGCAAGCCCATTGACCCGGAGCTGATCCGACACTGGCGCCGCAGCCGCGCGCCGTGGCTTGAATTCAACCCGTTGCTTGCTCTTCGGCTCACCTCTCAGCGCGGGTCGTACTTCGACACCGAACCCGTCGTCCTGAGCGCCGTACGCGCTGCGACCGCGCGACTGGCGATGATCTCAACCCTCCAAGCGGGCCATCCAGACCGCACGAGCCGGCTGTTCAGCACATCGAGCATGAACAACTGGGAGACGCTGGACATCCACCACTACATCGTCTTCGCCGACAACCCCGCGCAAACCGGCTCACTCGAAGGTGACTGCGTGCCGATCCAGTCTCGGCGTCACCGGGTGGTCGAGCTGAGCGATCTCAGTATCGAGATCGATCCCAACTTCAAGGGCCGACGGGCGACCGTCGCGAAGATCGACCGATCGGTTGACCTCGTGTATCACGGACACCTCGCACACATGTGGCGCCGGCGTCGAAATGCACAGACGCGCACCCACGACCGCTTGTTTGCTGCGCTCTCTTACTTCCTGCGGTCGTTTCACGGCGACGGTCGAAGCTGGTCTGCTGCGGTCAGCCTCTCCACCGCGTTCGAGATGATCCTGACCGACTCCTACAGCGCCGGCGCGACAAGGCGGCTGAAGCGACGGCTGGCGCTGGTCTTGCGCGGCGTCAACGGCCGGAGCCAGTATGAAGCGGCGTTCGCGACCCTCTATTCAGCGCGCGGAGATCTCGTCCACGCCGGAACCGACCCCACGGGCCTTGACCTGCATCTTGCGCAGCAGGCCTTCGTTCAAGCGTTCGTGGTGCTGGCGCCACGAGTCGCGTCTCTGCCCACACGAACTTCGAGACCGATGCTCGCGCTCACGGGCGATCAGGAGGAGACAGAGGATGACTAGCTCGTCATCGGCTCCTGGGGCGACGCTGACGCACCGGCTACGGCTTGATGTCAGCGGTCCGCCCGGGCGCGCAGTCGGACAATAGTGTTCATCAATGGCTTCACGAGCGAATCGACCAGATCCCAAGACGTCGAAGACCGCGACATCGGAAGTCGAGGTCCACCCAGGCGACGTCGTTCGTTACGTCCAAGAGCAACTTCTCGAAGCGCAGTTGCAGCGGGAGGCACAAGGACTCCTCCCTCTGTTCGAGGTCGCAGAACTAGAACTGGAAATGCGCGTCTGCCTAACCACGCGCACGTCCTCCGGCGGGGCACTCGATCTGAAGATGCTTGCCATCACCAAGGACTCAGCCGTCGAGGAGCAGTTCGTGCACACAATCAGGCTCAAGCTCCAAGCAGTCGATGCGCCGAACGACAGCAAGGCCGCGAATGGACGACGTCCGAGCGCCCGGCGAGTGAGTGAGTAGGTGGAGCCCACCGGCTTCGAACAGATCATCGCCCACCTCGCGCCCGGCGAGCATCAGACCTTTGGGAGCTTCGATCGGAAAGAGTTCGCGATCGACTTGAACCTCGTCGATGGTCTGCTCGAGCGGATCACCGTGGGCGACGACGCCGCGCAGGAGACTTTCAGACAGCTGCCCGAGGGCATCCTCGCGAACATAGTTCTCCAACATGAGCTGACGCACTGGTATCAGCAACTCGGCACCTCTTATGGCTACTGGCAGATGTGCTGCGATCACGCCTCTTATGAGGCCGTCGAGCGCTTCGTGCGTAACTACCATCGACGTTTCCCGCACGCAAAGCTTCCGTTGCCGATCTGGGAGTGGCTCAGCGGCCCGTGGGAGCGCGCGCGAGAGTTACTCCGCTTGCACAAGGAGGCCGGTGGAGATGTGGCCTCGTTCCAGACTAAGCGCGGAGTCACGCCTATGGACGACGCCCTCGCCTGCTTTGTCCTGCCACGGATGATCGAGGTCTGCGAAGGGTATGCGCAAACTCCCGAGCTTGTGGCGTCGGGGCCTCTCTATGGGCTCCTGGCACGTACTCGCGGCCGGTCGGTTATCCGACGACGCGATCAATGCTCATGCCAGTACCTACATGGAGGGGCAGGACCGGCGTACGAGGTTCCGAGCCGCCACACCTTTGGTACCGGGTTATGGGCTGTTCGGCGCAAGCGAACTCATCGAAGGCCAAGCGCACACGCTCGAAGCGCTGGTCCTCAACCAGATGCAACTCCAGTTCGGTCACGAGTCGCTCGGCCCACCCGGGATGATCCTGTTCGGACCTCGCTCGGAAATCCCCGCTGTGTACACAGTTGCCGCCACTGTGTTCGCACGGACGCTCGGCCGCAGAGAACTTAGTAAAGATGATCTCAACACCTTCCTCGCTGTGGTCGATTACGCGCTGGCGACCCCCCTGCACCCGATCTTCGGCTATCAGCTCGAACCCACATCGCCACCTCAATGGAGAGACCTACATCCAGGTTGGCGTTTTCTGACGCTGTGCAAGGCCGTCGCGCGCGTCGGGACGATGGGTAACGCTTCGATCACGCTCGACCCTCATCTCTACGACGATTTCATCACCCGAGTTGCTGAGCACGTCGGCTGGCTAAGCCCAGTCGAAATGGCTCGACGCTTCATTGCGCACTTCCCCGATGGGCACGCCGACACATGGCAGGACGCATTTTTCCTAACCGCGTCGGCGCTGCGTGTGGAGCATCCAACAGTCTTCGTCCACTACCTGTTTGACGATGCCGAGCGCGCTTCGCTGCTAAGGGACCGCATTGCCAGCCCTATCGTCCGCAACGGAGACAATGTGCTGTTGGGCGGCTGGGCCGACGCGACCGAGGAAGAGCGAATGAGCGCGACCCGCGACTGGCTCAACTTGTCTGACGGCTATCGCGTGGCCGACGCCATCGCCTTCGGCGGGGCACGGCTGGACGATCTTTCTCTGGCCGCCCATGAGTACGCTGACCAGTTGCTACGGAAAAGATGGGGCGTGACCCAGGACGATTTCCGCAGTTCCGAGTAGCGCAGGCCGACGCGGCCGGGGACGCAGCTACGCAGGGCGTCCCGACCAACCACGCCATCCTTAGTCGCAGCGGCTTCGACGCCAAAGCTTGGAAACAACGTTGGAAGCAGCGGAGAGCAGCAGAGCACGCCGCCCGCTAACGCGGCCAATGCGGATTACTCGCTACAAAGAGGCCTGAACCACGTAGCGCAGCAGAACGCAGACGCCCGCCCCCTCTTCACACGCGAGAGGTCGCAGGTTCGAAACCCGCCGCGCCCATCCTGGAAGGCCCTGCTCTGCGGGGCCTTCCGTCGTTCGGGGCTCCGCGACCGAGAACAGCAGATCCCCTGCTTTGGCCGAAACGTTGGCCGAAACTCGGGTGATCTCGCGATAGGTCAGCTTGGTCGGCCCGGCCTGGGCGTCGAAGATCGCCGGCAAGAGCGCCAGCAGCGACGTCTTGTCGTGGTCTCCCGAGAAGTCCGAACCGGGCGAGAGCCAATACCGCAGATCGGAAGCCAACATGCCGGCCATCTTCTCGCCGTCGCTGGTGGTGTGACCTTCCGCTAGTAGTTGTTAATGGCCTTGGACGCTCGGCGCCGCCCCTCCTGCGGGCGTAGCTACCCGCGCGGGTGGGCCACAGCGACGCGCACGCGGTGACCCCACGCGGCGACGCGCGCGAGGTGGCCGCCGCACGGCGCGCCCGGGGTGCGCGCGGAGGACATCGCGATGATCTCGGCATGGACGTCCTCCGGCTCGCGAGGGCGCCCCGGCAGCAGGAAGAAGGCCGCAACCGCGGCGGCGGCGCACAGGATCGCCGACACGACGAACGCGCTGGTGAAGCCGTGCGTCAACGCCGCGGCCGGCGACGATCCGCCGTGCAGGGCGCTCGTGGTCCGCGACGTCGCGACAGCCGAGAGGACAGCCAGGCCCAGCGACCCGCCGACTTGCTGGACCGTGTTGAGCAACCCGGAAGCAAGGCCGGAATCCTCGCCCGCAACGCCGGTCGTCGCGGCGATCGTCACCGGCACGAACGCCATGCCGAAGCCGATGCCCATGACGACCATCGCGGGCACCACCTGACCGAGGTAATCGCCGTGCGCGTCGAGGCGGGTGAACAGCAGGAAGCCCACCGTCCCGATCAGCAGCCCGGCGACGAGCACCGGCTTGGGCCCGAGGCGATCGACCACCCCCGAGGCGACCGTGGAGCTGGCGATGAGCGTGAAGCTCAGCGGCAGGTAGGCCACGCCGGTCTTCAGCGCGCCGTAGCCGAGCACCTGCTGCAGATACAGCGTGCAGAAGAAGAACACGCCGAAGAGCGCGGCGGAGAGCAGCAGCATCGTCAGGTCAGACGCCGCGAGGCTGCGGTTGGAGAAGATCCGCAGCGGCACCAGCGGGGTCTTCTGGCGGTGCTCGATCCACGCGAAGCCGACCAGCAGCACGGCGGCCACCGCGATCCCGGCGAGCGTGCGCCCCGAGCTCCAGCCCCAGTCGTTGGCCTTGATCAGCGTGAAGACCAGCGCCATCGTGCCCAGCGTGATGGTCGCCGCGCCCTCGACGTCGTAGCCGCCGCGGGCGCCTTCGGCCCGGCTCTCGGGGATGATCCGCGGCGCCAGCAGCAGCACCACCGCGCCGATCGGCACGTTGACGAAGAAGACCCAGCGCCAGCTGAGCAGCTCGACGATCGCGCCCCCGAGCAGGAGGCCGACCGCGCCGCCCGCGCCGGCGATCGCGCCCCAGACCGCCAGCGCCCGGTTGCGCTCGCTGCCCTCCGCGAACGTCGTGAGGATAATCGACAGCGCCGCGGGCGAGACCATCGCGCCGCCGAGGCCCTGCGCGCCGCGGGCGATCAGCAGCGTCGCCTCCGACTGCGACACCCCGCACGCCAGCGAGGCGACCGAGAAGAGCCCGATCCCGGCCATGAACAGACGCCGGCGGCCGAGGCGATCGGCCGCGCGGCCGCCGAGCAGCAGGAACCCGCCGAAGATCAACGTGTAGGCGTTGAGCACCCACGACAGGCTCTGCTCGGAGAAGCCGACGTCGCGCTGCAGGCTCGGCAGCGCGACGTTCACCACGCTCGCGTCCAACACCACCATGAACTGCGCCACCGCGACGAGCCCCAGCACCACGTTGGCGCTCGCCCCGGACTGTCGATCGCGTGCCATGAGCTAGGCGCCGACGCGTTCTGCGTCGCCGAGGTGTGCCGAGAGGAACTGCCCGGCTCGGTCCAGCGCCACGCCCGCCTCGTCAAGCAGCCCGAGGTAGGCCTGGAAGACGTGCGGCACTCCGGGGGTGATCTCCAGCGTGACCTCGACGTCGGCGGCCGCCGCTCGTCCTGCGAGGCGCACGGCGTCGTCGAGCAGGACCTCGTGGCTGCCGGCCTGGATGCTCAGGGGCGGAAGGCCCGAGAGGTCGGCGAACACCGGGCTGATGAGGCCGAGCGCCGCGTCCTGGCCGGCGGTGTAATCGGGCACGCGCGCCCGGAGGGCCTCGAAGCTCAGCAGCGGGTCGTCGGCCTGCCGGGCCTCCATGCTCGCCCCGGACAACGTGAGGTCGGCGTACGGCGACATGACGTAGGCGGCGGCCGGCAGCGGCAGGCCGCGGTCGCGGGCGTTGACCAGCGTGGCGACGGCGAGCCCGCCGCCCGCGGACTCGCCCGCGAACGCGATGTCCGCGGGGGCGACGCCGCTGCTCAGAAGCGCCTGGTAGGCGGCGAGCGCGTCGTCGACGGCGGCCGGGTACGGGTGCTCGGGAGCGAGGCGGTAGTCGACGGAGAAGACCTTGGCCTGGGCGCGCCGGCCGACCTGCGAGGCCAGGCCCGCGGCGAGGGCGGCGTCGCCCATCACGTACACGCCGCCGTGGAAGTACAGGACGACGTGGCGCGGCTCGACGCCGTCGACGGTGACGTCGGCGGTCGGCACGCCGCCCAGCTCGCCAGGGGTCACGGTGACGTCGGCGGGCAGCGGCTGGGCCGACAGCAGCTCCTTCAGCAGCCGCCGCTGCTCGTAGACATCGGCATCGGCGGGGAAGGCGCCCTGACGCAGGATCGCGTCGAGGGTCTCTCGCTGCTGGGTGCTCACGGCGGATCTTCCTTCGGTTCGGGGACCGCTGTCACTCTCGCCGCCAGGCAGGTGAGGCGGCGTCACCGAATCACGGTGATTCGATGCGGCGGACCTCGAGGAGGTCCAGTCCGAGCGCGTCGAGTCGCGCGACCAGCCCGTAGAACGCGGAGCGATCGACCAACTCGCCGGTGAGGACGGTATCCGCGCCGTGGGGCTCACCATGCAGCTCGGGCAGAGCGTTCAGCGTCGCTGGGGCGAGATCGCCCCTCACACGGATCGCGTACGTGCGAGTTGCCACGCGCCAATCTTGGGATCTGGCTGGGTGAGCCGACGTCACGCGGATCGCGTGAGCGCCCCGGCCGTTCAGCCGGAGGTCCGGCCGAGGAGGCCGAGCTGCCGGGCGCGGCTGACGGCATCGGAGCGGTTGTGCGCTCCGAGCTTGTCGTAGATGTGTCGCACGTGCGTGCGGACGGTGTTGACCGAGAGGTACAGCTCGGCCGAGATCTCCGGCGTTGAGAGGTTGCTGGGCAGGTAGCCCAGGACGCGCAGCTCGGCCCCGCTCAGCGCCTCGGCGAGCGGCTCGACGTCGGAGTCGGTGGGAACCACGCCGCCGGAGGCGATGTCCAGGATGTCGGTCAGCAGCTGGGCGTGCGCGGTCACGTGTCGCGGGTGGCGTTGCAGGAGGGCGATGCCGGAGGCCATCACGAACGGCAACACCAGGCGGTCGCGCTCGGCGAGTCGTAGGGCCTGCTCGACGGCGTGCTCGGATGCGGCGCGATCGCCGAGCTCGGCGAGGGCTTGGGCGGCGAGCATCCGGGCTTGCACGATCGTTGAGTCGTGGGCCACCGGCGCCGCGCCTTCGAAGATGGGGGCAAGCACGTCGAGCGCCCGTTCGTACTCGCCGTCAGCCAGCCGCACGCCGGCCACGGCCGTCAGCGATTCGCCGCAAGGCGCCTCGGCGACTTGGAGGCGTTCGGCGGCGTCGCGCGCGTGGTCGATCCGTCCGCTGCGCAGCATCGCCACCACCCAGAAGCCGCGCATCTGCGGCGTGAGCGCGTGCTGGGTGACCAACAGCTCCTGCATCTGCTCCCCGGCCCGGAACTGCGCGACCGCCTCGTTCCAGCTGCCGGTGGCGCAGCGCCACATGCCCCGCGCCAGGTGCACCAGCAACGCGGTCGCGGGTTCGACCTGAGGACGAAGCGCCGCCTCGGCGGCGTCCAGTGCGGTCTGCGCGCGGTCGTATTCGCCCGAGCAGGTCAGCAGGCCGCCGTAGGCCGCCAGCGCCACCGAGACCGTGTGATCGCCGCTCCATCCGAGTTGCTCGGCCAGCGCCAACGCCTCGGCGCAGCGCTTGCGGCCGGCGGCGAGCGAGTCGCCGGCCGCCGCGCAGGCCAGGTGCGCGACAGCCGCGACCTCGAGATGCCGTCGCTGCAGGCGTCGCGCGATGGCCGCCGCCTCGTTGAGGTGTACCTGCGCCTCGTCGAGGCGCCACGACCACAGCTCCGCGATCCCGAGGTTCATGAGCGCGACCGCGCGGAGCTCTCCGCCGAGCGCGATGTCGGCGTGCGACCGCACGCCGGCCGGACGCGCGAGCAGCTCTACCTGGCGCCGGACGTCGGTGACATCGCCCCGGCGCCGGGCAAGCGAGAGCTTGGCCGCAGCGAGCTTGATGTCGAAGCGCAACCGGCGCTCGTCGGGGACCGAGGGGGCGCGCTCGGCAGCGAGGGCGAGGTATTCGGCTGCCTGCTGAAGCGACCCGTGTGCCAGCTCGTTGGACGCCGAGACGATCGTCAGCTCGGGATCGGCTTCCAGGGCGGCGTCGGGGAACGTCTTGAGGAGCGCGTCGACGGTCAGCTCCTGTCCGTCCAGCGAGAGCGCCAGCGCGTGATCGGCCAGCAGCCGACTGGCCTGTGACCACTCCCCCGCGGCCTGGGCGTGTCGCACCGCTTCGACCGGCAGCCCGTGGGCTGCGAACCACGAGGAGGCGCGGCGGTGCAGGTCGGGGATCTCGTCGGGCGCCGAGCGCCGGAGCTCCAGGCGCAGGAGATCGCCGAAGAGCTTGTGGTAGCGAAACCACGACCGCGCGGGATCCAGCGACATCACGAACGCGTTGGCGTCTTCGAGGGCCCGGAAGGTCTCCTGCGCGCCGGCGCCGTCGCACAGGACGTCGGCCAGAGGGCCGGTGACGCGGTCGACGATCGACGTGCGCAGCAGCAGGCGGCGGACGTGGTCGGGCTGGCGCTCCAGCAGCTCGGCCAGGAGGTACTCCGCGACGGTGCGATCGCTGCCCGAGAACGCCCGGATGAAAGCGTGCGGCGAGGGGTGTTCGGCCAGGGCGAGCGCGGCGAGCCGCACCCCGGCCGCCCATCCTTCGGTGCGATCGTGCAGGACCGCCACGTCGCGGTCGCTGAGCTCGATGCCAGAGGTCGCCAGCAGCTCGCGTGTCTCGTGGGGCGCGAAGCAGAGGTCGGCGGCCCGGATCTCGGCCAGCTCGCCCTGCAGCCGCAGGTGGTGCAGGCGCAGCGGCGGGTCGTGACGGCTGGAGAGGATCACACGGGCCGTCGGCGGCAGCCGGTCCAGCAGACTCGCGAGGGCTTGGTGGGCGTCGTGGGCGTCGAGCTCGTGGAGGTCGTCGATCACGAGGACGACCGGGCCGGCCGCGCCGGTCAGCGCGTCCGCGACCCGATCGACGACCGCCGCGAGATCGGGCGCCCGCTCCGCGGCCGCCCCGACGGGAGCGGTCTCGCCCGTCGCCTCGAGCACCGCGTCGAGCAGCGAGAGCAGGAAGCGCCGGGCGTCGCGCTCTCGTCGGCGGACCTGGACGACCACTGCACGGCGAGGCGGCGCGATCGTCTCCGCCCAGCGGCGCAGCAGGAAGCTCTTGCCGCTGCCGGGAGGCGCCGAGATCACGGTCACCCTGCGTCGGGTCTCGCGGTCCAAGGTCGCGACGAGATCGGTGCGCGGGAGCGCGGTCGGCGCTGCGACGGCTACGGGGTGATCGAGGGTGATCTGAGGCACGGCCGGCGGACGGAGCGCGCGGGCGCCGCCGGTCCGGCACGGCGCCCGCGAGTTGACGAAGCGGAGCGCCAGGCTCGCGCACGATCAGGTGACGGGTCGTCGCCGGGAACTGGTGATCGTTCGTGCGTGCACGGCCCCTCATGCCCCGTTGGGGGCGATCAGGATCTTCATCGTGCTCGCCTCGCGCAGCCGCTCGAAGGCCCGGGGCGCCCCTTCCACGCCGACGATGTCGGTCGTGAGATCGTCGACGCGGACCGAGCCGGCGGCGAGCAGGCCGATCGTCTCCTCGAACTCGTCGACGTAGATGAAGGAGCCGATCACCCGCAGCTCCCTGAGCAGGATCAGGAGCGGGTCGAGCCCGGGATGCGTGGCGCCGCCGAGGATGATCATGGTGCCCTGGGGAGCGAGGGCGAGCAGGCCGCTGTGCGCGCCGCGCTCGTCGCCCGAGCACTCGAAGACGACGTCCACCCCGAGTCCCTCGATCCGCGCCGCGTCCGTCGCGGGGTCCAAGACGTCGTCGACCATCGACGCCGCGGCGAAGCCGCGGCGGACCTCCGACGGCTCGCTCAACGACACGTGCGCGGCGCCGAGGTGGCGCGCGATGCGTGCGCACAGATGGCCGATCGGGCCGCCGCCGATCACGAGCACCGACCGCCCCTCCAGCTCTCCCGCCAGGCGCACGCCGCGCAGGGCGGTGGCGGCCGGCTCCACCCACGCGGACTCCACGCGACCCATGCCATCGGGCACCGCGTGCAGCGTCTTGGGCGAGACCACCACCTGCGGCGCCAGGGCGCCGTCGGTCTGGAGGCCGACCGCCCGCTCCAGCGTGGCTCGCACGCAGAAGTTGAGCCGCCCCGCCAGGCAGTGCTCGCACACGCCGCAGGTGTCGCCGTTGGGGTTGATGCTCACGCGCTGGCCGATGCGCCAACCGGTCACGCCGTCGCCCAGCGCCGCGACGTGGCCGACCGGCTCGTGGCCGAGCACGAACCCGCCGCGGTAGACCTGACGCAGCTCGGCGGCATGCAGGTCGCTGCCGCAGATGCCGCAGAGGTCGACGTCGACGAGGACTTGGCCGGCCGCCGGCTCTGGCCGCGGCCGTTGCTGGAGACCCATGCGGTAGTCCGTGGTGAGCATCATCGTGGTCATCGGCGCGCCGGGCGCCTGAGTGGTGTCGCTGGAGCGGACGTCCAGCACCTCGAGGCCCAGCGACTCCAGCTGACCGAGGGTGCGATAGAGGTCGGAGCGGTCCCGCACCTCCCCCGCGAGCGTCGTCTGGGACCCGTCGGTCTCGCCGTCGAACCTGGTGAAGGCGGTCAGCGCCGAGGCGCCGAGCTCCCCGGCGACGCGGATCGTGTAGCGGCGGCCAGGCATCAACCCAGGATCCGGAGAGCCGGGGTGAGCGCGCGTCATGCAGATCGCGTGACCATTGGGAACGGGCGGTGAATCACGCGGACTTGATGACGACCGGTCACCATCGCCGCGGCGACGATCGCGCCATGCCCGACAACCCGAACCCGCTCACCATCGACAACTCGGTCCTGGTCCTGATCGACCACCAGGCGTGGGTCGCCTTCTCGGTCGAGTCGATCGACCGCAGCCTCCTGACCAACAACGTCGGCGCGCTGACCACCGCAGCCAAGGCGCTCGACGTCCCAACGATCCTCTCGACGATCGGCGCGAGCGGCGGGCCGCTGAGCGATCCGCTGTTCCCGCAGATCGCTGAGGTCTTCCCCGATCAGGAGCCCATCGACCGCGTCTCGACCAACGCGTGGGCCGACATCAAGCCCGCGGTCGAGGCCACCGGCCGCCAGATCCTGGTGATGGCGGGCCTGTGGACCGAGGTCTGCCTCGCCCAGACCGTGCTCTCGGCGATCAAGGACGGCTACACGGTGTACTTCATCAGCGACTGCTCGGGCGGCGTATCGCGGGAGGCCCACGACGACGGAAAGCAGCGGATGCTGCAGGCCGGCGCCGCGGGCATCAACTGGGTCGGGCTGGTGGCCGAGTGGACGCCGGACTTCACGACGCCCGAGCGCGACGCCGTCATCCCCGCCCTGGCCGCCCGCGGCGGCGGCGTGGGTCTCTCCATCAACTACCTGGTCGCCAACATCCCGGCGCCGGCGGGCGGCTCCTGACGCGGGCGCTAACGATGCGGGCCCGCCGACAGCAGCCGCTGCTCGCGGGCTCGCTGCACGGCGGTCGAGCGGTCACTCGCGCCGAGCTTGGCGTAGATCCGTCGCACGTGCGTGTTGATGGTGTTGGTGGAGACGAACAGCTCAAGGCCGATCTCGGCTCGTGAGAGGTTGGTCGGCAGATACCGCAGCACCCGCAGCTCGGCGGGACTCAGCTCGGCGGCCGGCAGCCCCTTCACCGGGCCGTGGACGCCGAACGACGCGCCGTCCAGCCCGTCGAGGATGTCGACCAGCAGCGCCGCGTGCGATGTCGCATGACGCGGCAGCGACTTGAGCAGGTCCCAAGGCGCGACCATCGCGAAGGGCAGGATCAGCCGGTCGGACTCGGCGACGGCCAGCGCCTGCTCGAGCGCGGCGTGCGCCGCGCGCTCATCGTCCAGCCCGCCGTGGGCCAGCGCGGCCAAGAGGTGGGCCTCGACGACGGTGAAGTCGTGGATCACCGGCATGCCGCGATCGCGCACCGGCGCCAGAAGCTCCAGCGCGGTCGCCGCGTCGCCGGCCGCGAGCGCGACCACGGCCTTGGCGTTGGCGACCTCCCCGCGCTGTGAGCGGGCCGCGGGAAGCTGCTCCAGCGTCGCGCGCGCCTCGTCGACGTGCCCGAGCCGCGCCAGCGTGGCGACGCCCCAGGCCGACACCTGTCCCGACAACGCGTGCTCGCCCACCAGATGGGACTGCATGCGCTCCGCGGTCAGGAACTCCTCCAGCGCCGCGACGTGCCGGCCGCGCCCGGCGTGGAGCATCCCCTTGGCGAGATGCAGGTGCAGGCCCGTCGCGGGATCGGCTTCGGCGCGCACGATCTTGGCGGCACGCTCCAGCCAGCGCTCGCCGTCGTCGAACTCGCCCATCCAGACCATCGTGCCGCCGAGGCTGACCATCGCCGGGGCGACGCTGTTGTCCATGCCCCATCCATGGCGCTCGGCGAGCGCGATCGCCTCTTCGGACCGCTGTCTGGCCAGGGCGAACGAGCGTCCCTTGGCGGCGAACCCCAACTGCGCCCGGCAATGGACCTCGAGGTACGGTCGACCGAGGTCGCGAGCGAGCAGGGCTCCTTGCTCGAGGTGTCGCTCGCCCTCGGCGAGCCGCAACGTCCACATCTCCACGATCCCGAGGTTCATCAGCGCCACGGCGCGGAGGTCGCTGCTCAACGCGACGTCGGAGTTGCTCTCGGCGTCGATCGGCTGCGCGAGGACGTCCATGTGCTCCATGAACTCCTCAAACCGGCCCCGGCGCCGCGCGACGGACATCTGCATGGCGCCGATCGCGACGCACAGTTGGCGCCGGCGGTCGGGCGGGGTCGTCTCGAGGTGCGACTCGGCCAGCGTCAGATGGGCCGCCGCCTCGTCGAAGCGCCCATGCAGGACATCGACTCCGGCGTAGACCACGGCGAGCTCGGGATCGTTGGCGCTCTCACCCTGGGGGAACTCCTTTAGGAGCGATTCGATCGTGTCGGCATGCCCGTCCAAGGTCAGGCTGAACGCGTGGTCGGCCAACAGCCGCGCCGCCGCGGGCCAATCGCCGGCGGCCTGCGTGTGGCGGATCGCTTCGGCGATCGAACCGCGCTCGGCCAGCCAACCCGACGCCGTGCGGTAGAGGTCGGCCAGCTCGTCGGGCCGCGTCCGGCGCAGCTCGAGGCGCAGCAGCTCGGCGAACAGCTGGTGGTAGCGAAACCAGGTTCGCTCGGGGTCGAGCGACGTCACGAACGCGTTGGCGTCCTCCAACTCGAGGAGGATCTGCTCCGAGCCGGCGCTGCCGGTGAGGAGGTTGGCGAGCTCGCCGTTGACCCGTTCCAGGATCGAGGTCCGCAGCAGGAGACGCTGGACGTCCTCGGGCTGGCGTTCGAGCATCTCGGCCAGCAGGTACTCGGCGACGGCGCGGTTGTTGCCCGAGAAGCTCTCGACGAAGCCTTCCGGATCGAGGTGGCCGAGCAGGGAGATGGCGGCCAGACGCAGTCCGGCGGCCCAGCCTTCGGTGCGGTGATGGAGCTTTGCCACACCGGCTTCCGACAACGTGACCCCGGACGCGCGCAGCAGCTCGCGCGCCTCGGTCTCGTCGAAGCGCAGATCGTGGGCGCGGATCTCGGCGACCTCGCCCGCCAGCCGGAGGTGGTGCAGGCGCATGCGCGGGTCGCGGCGACTGGCCAGCACCGCGCGGGCCGGTGACGGAAGCTGCGTCAGGAGCTCCTCGAGCCGCGCCAGCGCCTCGTCGGAGCGCAGCTCCTGGAGATCGTCGATGACGAGCACGACGGGCCGTTCGCTGTCGGCCAGCTCGGTGCGCACGCGCTCGACCATCGCCTCGCCGTCGAAGGTCGGGGTGGCCCTGCTGGGCTGGCCCGGTTCTCGGCTCTCGCACGCGCTCTGGACCGCGTCCAGCAGCTCCAGCCAGAACTGCTGCGCGTCGGGCTGGTTGCGCTGCACCGCCATCCAGGCCACCGCCCGCGGCGGTGCCTCGTCGCGCACACGGTCCCGCCAGGCTCGCAGCAGGAACGACTTGCCGCTGCCGGGCGGCGCGGACATGATGGTGACGCGGCTGGCGGTCGCGCGATCCAAGAGCTCCACCAGCGCGTCTCGGGCGATGGTCGGCGGGCCAGCAGGCTCAGGCCCGGCGTGCAGCGCCGTCAACGGATCCTGCGCGTCACCACGAGCCACGACGCGACGCTCATGGCGAAACCGCCCCACTGGTTCCCCGGCACCCGGCTCGAGTTCGACTGCCTGACGTGCGGTCATTGACCGCGACGCTACGACGCGCGAGCGCGTCTAGCATCGAACGCGTTGACAGTCTTGGGTCCGCACCTGACTGTCAACCTCGTAGTCCGCGTCGACCAACGAGAGGCTCGCGCGCGGCTGACACCGCCAAGCGATCGTCGCCCAAGTTAGAGCCGGATCACGTTCACGCCCGCCAGCGGGCCGCCCAGTTGCTGCAGCTCACCGCCCCTGACGAGGCCGCCGAGGTCGATGGCGGAGAAGCCCGCTTCCTCAAACAGGGAGACCACCTCGGCCTTGGCATCGGCGTCGTTCCCTGACAGGAAGATCACGCGCTGGCCACCGGACTGCCGCGGGTCTGAGGCAAGCACCGCGGCGCCCAGCGTGTTCGCCGCCTTCACGACACGCGCGCCCGCCACGAGGTCAGCCACGACCTCGCTGGAAGTCCGGCCGTCGAGGTCGCCGAGATCGAAGTCGTTGGTGGCGTCGATCAGGACCTGACCGGCCCACGTGAGCGTGGCGACGGCCTCCCGGACCCGCTGCCAGGGCACGGCAAGGACGACGACCGGCGCCGCGGCCGCCTGTTCCACCGTCCCCGCAGACACGTCGGGGCCGAGCCCGTCGACCACCCCCGCCAGCGATTCGGGCCCGTGGCTGTTGGAGAGGACGATTCGGCGACCGGCGCGGAGCGCGGTGCGAGCCATCGCCTGCCCGATCTGGCCTGCGCCGATGATCCCCACGACGTTGCGGTTCGATGCGTCCATGGCGTCGATCGCCACCGTAGATTCGGCGGTGGTGACCGGTCGTCACCCGATCTGCGTGATTGCGGCGCGCGCCGGCCCGGGCCGCGATGCGCTGCGTCTAGGATGAGGCATGGGGCTGCTTGGAAGCGTTTCGTGGCCGGGTGGACGAGTGCTGATCGGTCGCCGGGACGAGCGCGCCGCGCTCGACGAGCTGCTGGAGGGAGCGCGGGCGCAGCGCAGCGGCGTGTTGGTCCTGACCGGCGAGGCGGGTGTCGGCAAGACCGCGTTGCTGGAACACGCGATCATGTCGGCCGACGACCTGCGCGTCATCCGCGTGGTCGGCGTCGAGTCTGAGATGGAGCTGGCGTTCGCGGCCCTCCACCAGCTCTCCGGGCCACTGCTGGATCTGCTTCCGCGCCTGCCCGACGCACAGCGCGAGGCCCTGCAAGTCGCGGTCGGGATCCGCCCCGGCCCCGGCGCGGCGCCCGACCGCTTTCTCGTCGGCTTGGCCGTCCTGACACTGCTCTCCGAAGTGGCCGACCAGCAGCCGCTGCTGGTGGTCGTCGATGACACCCAGTGGCTCGACCGCGCCTCGGCCGAGGCCCTGGCGTTCGTCGCCCGCCGCATGCTCGCCGAGCCCATCGCGCTGCTCTTCGCCGTCCGCGAACCCACGGCCGCGCTGGCCGGCCTGCCCCAGCTCGCGGTCCGTGGCGTCGCCCCCGCCGACGCACGGACCCTGTTGGCCTCCGTCGTCCCCGGCCGCCTCGACGAGCAGATCGCCGCCCAGCTCGTCGCCGAGGCCCGCGGCAACCCGCTCGCCCTGCTCGAGCTCCCGCGAACGCTCTCACCCGGCCAGGTCACGGGCGGCCTCGGCCTCCAACGCGCCGTCCCCGCTCGCATCGAAGACAGCTTTCGCAGCCGCCTGCAGGCCCTACCCGACGACACCCGGCGGCTGCTCCTGCTCGCCGCCGCCGATCCCACCGGCAGCCCCGCCCTGCTCTGGCGCGCCGCCGAGACGCTCGGCATCACCGTCGACGCCCTCGAACCCGCCGAGACCGCCGGCCTCGTCGAGATCGAGAGCCGCGTCATCTTCCGCCACCCCCTCGTCCGCTCGGTTCTCTACCGCGCCGCCACGCCCCAGCAACGTCGTGAGGCCCACCACGCCCTCGCCGAGGCCACCGATCCCCACGCCGACCCCGACCGCCACGCATGGCACCGCGCCCACGCCACCCCCTGGCCCGACGAGACCGTCGCTGCCGAGCTCGAGCATGCCGCCGAGCGCGCCCAAGCCCGCGGCGGCCTCGCCGCCGCGGCCGCCTACCTCGAACGCGCCGCCACGCTCACGCCCGCACCGGTCCGGCGCGCACAACGCGCCCTCGCCGCCGCCCGGACGAAGTTCCACGCCGGCGCCATCGACGACGCCCTCGCGCTCCTCGACCTCGCCGCCAACGGCGCGACGGCCGACCTGGAGCGCGCTCGCGTCGACCTCCTGCGCGCGCAGATCGCCTTCGTTGCGAGGCGTCGCAGCGACGCTTCGCCGCTGCTGCTCGAGGCCGCGCGCGAACTCGGTCCGCTGGATCCCGCGCTCGCCCGGGAGACGTACCTAGAGGCCATGGGGGCGGCGATGTTCGCCGGGCGCTTCGCCGGGCCGGGTGGGACCGTGGTCGATATCGCGCGCGCCGCGAGCACGGCGGCGCCGCCCGCAGAGCCGCGCGGATCCGACCTTCTCCTCGATGCGCTCGCCGTGCGCTTCGGCGAGGGCTACACCGCCGCCGTCCCGGCCCTGCGCCAAGCGGTGGCCGCGTTCCTCGGTCCCGCGTGTGACCCCGATCAGCTCCGATGGACGTGGCTGGCGACGGTGGCGGCCCTGCAGCTCTGGGACGACGCGGCATGGGACACGCTCTCGCGCCGCCACATCGACGGCGCCCGTGAACGCGGTGCGCTGGGCGACCTCACGCTGGCGATCAACCACCGCATCAACATCCACATCTTCAGTGGTGACATGGAATCAGCGGAAGCGCTCGTCCAAGAGATGACCGCGGCTGCCGAGGCCATCGGCACCAGGATTTCCCCCCATGCCCTCGTCGCCCTCGCCGCGGTGCGCGGCCGCGCAGATGTGGTGATGCCGCTCGTCGACCACGCCCGAGATGAGGTCGCGCGACGTGGCGAAGGCATCGGCCTCTCGGTGCTCGAGTGGGCCCAAGCGCTGTTCTACAACGGCGCAGGGCACTACGAGCAGGCGCGCTCCGCCGCACGGCGTGTGTCCGAGCATCCCAACGACCTCACGCCCTCGAACTGGCACTTGCCCGAGCTGATCGAGGCCGCTGCCCGTGTCGGCGATGTCGAGCTGGCGGCCACGACGCACGCCCGCCTGGCCGAGCGCGCACAGCTGAGCGACACCGTCTGGGCGCGCGGGATCGAGGCCCGCTGCGGCGCGCTGGTCGCAGACGGCGAGGCCGCCGAGCATCGCCATCGCGAGGCGATCGACCTGCTGGCCCAGACGCAGATGCGCTTCGACCTGGCCCGCGCGCACCTCCTGTACGGCGAATGGCTCCGCCAGCACCGCCGCCGGCTCGACGCGCGCGAGCAACTGCGCGCCGCGCATGAGCTGTTCACCGACATGGGCGCGGAGGGGTTCGCCGCGCGAGCTGAGCGCGAGCTGACGACCGCCGGTGCGCCGGTGCCCGAGCCGCGACTCCACCGCCATCCTCAGCTGACCGCGCAGGAGACGCAGATCGCGCGCCTGGCCGGCGGCGGGCTGTCGAACGCGGAGATCGGCGCGCAGCTCTTCATCAGCCGGCACACCGTCGCCTACCACTTGCGCAAGGTGTTCTCCCAGCTCGAGATCACCTCTCGCACCCAATTGGCCGACGCCCTGGAATCGCGGCCGTAACGCCGGCTGGGCGCAGGAGGCCGGTCTAGGATGGGGTATGCCGATGGTTGGAGGGGTTTCGTCGCCCGGGTCCTCTGATGGCCGGCTCCTGCGCGGTCGCGAGATGGAGCGCGCGAGGCTCGACGACCTTCTGGACGGGGCGCGCTCGCAGCGCAGCGGGGTGTTGCTGCTGCGGGGCGAGGCCGGTGTCGGCAAGACCGCGCTGCTGGAGCACGCGATCGCGGCGGCGTTCGATCTTCGCGTGGTGCGCGTTGTGGGCGTCGAGTCCGAGATGGAGCTGGCCTTCGCCGCCCTGCACCAGCTCTGTACCCCGCTCCTCGACCTGGTGCCGCGCCTGCCCGACGCCCAGCGCGACGCCCTGCACACCGCATTCGGCCTGGCGGCCGGCACCGCGCCCGATCGCTTCCTCGTCGGTCTCGCCGTCCTGAGCCTGTTGTCCGAAGCCGCCGAGCAGCAGCCGCTGCTGTGCGTGATCGACGACGCGCAGTGGCTGGATCGTGAGTCCGCCCAGGCGGTGGCGTTCGTCGCCCGGCGGATGCTCGCCGAACCCGTAGTCCTGCTGCTCGCCACACGCGAGCCCAGCAAGCTGCTCACCGGTCTTCCCGAGCTGGTCCTGGACGGCCTTGCCCCGGCCGATGCCCGCGCCTTGCTGGCAGCGGCCATCCCGGGGCGCCTGGACGAGCAGATCGCCAACCAGCTGATCGCCGAGACCCGTGGCAACCCGCTCGCCCTGCTCGAGCTTCCGCGCGTGCTGTCTCCGGGCCAGCTCGCCGGCGGGCTGGGCCTCCAGCACGCCGTCCCCACGCGCGTGGAGGACAGCTACCGCGCGCGGCTGGAGACGCTTCCCGACACCACGCAACGGCTCCTGCTGCTGGCCGCCGCCGAGCCGACCGGCGACCCAGCCCTCCTCTGGCGCGCCGCCGAGGCCACCGACATCGCCGTCGACGCGCTGGAACCCGCCGAGACGGCCGGGTTGATCGAGATCACCGGCCGCGTGATGTTCCGCCATCCCCTCGTCCGCTCGGTCCTCTACCGCTCGGCGACCCCGCACCAGCGCCGCGATGTCCACCGCGCCCTCGCCCAAGCCACCGACCCCCACGCCGATCCGGACCGCCACGCGTGGCACCTCGCCCAAGCCACCGCCCACCCCGACGAAGACGTTGCCGCCGAGCTCGAACGCGCCGCTACCCGCGCCCAGGCCCGCGGCGGTCTCGCCGCCGCCGCGACGTACCTCGAACGCGCCGCCGCCCTGACCCCCGGTCGAGACCAGCGCGCGCAGCGCGCCCTGGCGGCAGCCCAGACGAAGTTCCAGGCCGGCGCCCTCGACGACGCGCTCGTCCTCCTCGACCTGGCCGACGCGGGCAGCCCCCGGGAGGGCGAACGGGCCAGGGTCGACCTCCTGCGGGGGCAGATCGCGTTCGCCTCACAGCGTGTGGGCGACGCCCCGCCGCTGCTGCTCAAGGCCGCGCGCGAGCTGCAGCGCCTCGACCCCGAGCTCGCCCGCGACACCTACCTGGACACCCTCACCGCGGCGATGACGGCCGGCCGCCTGGCCGGCCGCGCCTATGTCGTGGAGGCCAGCCGCGCCGCGCTCGCGGGCCCCGTCCTGTCCGAGGCGCCGCGGCCGTCCGGTCTCCTGCTGCGGGGTCTGGCCGTCCGCTTCGCTCAGGGCTACGCGGCGGGCGCGCCGCTGTTGAAGGACGCGTTGCAGGGCTTCCAACGGGAGACCGTGCTTCCACCCCAGGATGCTCGGTGGCTGTGGTTCGCGAGCTGGATCGCCCTCATCCTCTGGGACGACGCGGCCTGGTCGGTGCTGTCGGTGCGCCATCTCGAGTTCGTGCGGACGACCGGGGCCCTGACCGGCCTGCCGTTCGCCTTGAACAACCGCAGCAGCGTCATCGCGTTCTCGGGAGACCTCGATGGCGCGGCGTCGCTGAACGAGGAGGCACGCGCCGCCGCGGAGGCGATCGGGGTGACCACGCACGGGTCCGGCGCGCTGTCGCTCGCCGCTGTCCGTGGCCGAGAGACCGAGTTCCTAAGGTTGAACGAGAGCTACGTCGAAGACGCCCGCGCTCGAGGAGACGGGCTCGCGCTGAGCGTCAGCGAGTTCCTCACCGGCGTCCTCTACAACGGCCTCGGCCACTACGACGCTGCTCTGGCGGCGACCCTTCCGGCAGCGCGGTTCTCCGAGGACGGGTCGGCCATGTGGGCACTGACCGAGCTGGTCGAGGCGGCCGTGCACCTCGGCCGGCCCGAGGTCGTCGGCGATGCGCTCGAACGGATTGCGGAGACCACCCAGGCCGCCGGCACCGACTGGGGCCTGGGCATCGAGGCCCGGACGCGGGCGCTGCTCGGCGACCGCTCGAACGCCGACGCGCTGTACCGGGAGGCGATCGAGCGGTTGCGCCGCAGCACCATCCGGGTCCAGCTCGGCCGGACCCATCTGCTGTACGGCGAGTGGCTGCGCCGTGAGCGTCGCATCGTCGACGCCCGCGTGCAGTTGCGCGCCGCACACGAGATGTTCATCACCATGGGCGTAGAAGGCTTCGCCGTCCGGGCCGAGGGCGAGCTGGTCGCCACCGGCGAGCTGCGCGCGCCCCGGCACAGCGTCGAGCGACGTGATCAGCTTACCGCTCAGGAAGTCCAGGTGGCGCGCCTCGCCCGGGACGGCCTGTCCAACCGCGAGATCGGTGCGCGGCTGTTCATCAGCCCGCACACCGTGGCCTACCACCTGCACAAGGTCTTCGCCAAGCTCGACATCGCATCGCGCCACCAGCTCGCCAAGGCGCTGCCGGCCGAGGTGCAGGCGGCGGGCTGACGGCTCAGGCCGCGGCCGGCGCGGGCGTGTGGATCCGGCCCGGGCGCTCCGACAGCCGCCCGCCGAGGTGCGCGTGGCTCGCCGCGACGACCTCGGCCATGATCGACAGGGCGGTCTCCTCGGGCGACGACGCGCCGAGATCAAGGCCGACAGGGGCCGACAGGCGCCCGAGCTCCTGCTCGTCGAGCCCGGCCATCAGCAGCCGTTCGAAGCGTTGCGCGTTGGCACTGCGCGACCCCATCGCCCCCACGAAGGCGGCCGGCGAGCGTAGGGCGAGCGTCAGCGCCGCGTCGTCGATCTTGGGATCGTGGGCCAAAGCCACGACCGAGGTGGCGGGATCGATCCCGCCGAGACGAGCGAAGGCGTCCCGCGGCCAGGCCACGACGAGATCCTCGGCATCCTGGAACCGCTCGGCCGTGGCGAAGCGCGCACGCGGGTCGATCACGTAGGGAAGCCAGCCGCTCGCGCGGGCCACCACGCAAAGCGCCGCGGCGATGTCCAGCGCGCCGACGAGGACCAGTCGCGGGGCGGGCGCCGTCACGTCGACGAACAGCCGCCCGTGGCGCTCGGACCGGCCCTCCCACAGGAGCTGGCCCGCTACCTCCGCGCCTTCGGCGTCGAGCTCCGGCGATCCCAGCGAGCCCGTGCGCGTTCCGTCCAACTCGACGACCAGCTTGGCGCCCGCGCCATCGCCGTCGAGCAGCGTCACCTCGGCGACGCGGCCGTCGGTGCGCGCGACCTCCGCAAAGCGGCTCCACTCGAAGGCCTGCACCCAGACGTCGATCTCGCCCCCGCACGGCAGTCCCACCTCCCAGGCGTCGTCATCCGGGATGCCGAAGCGCGCGAGTTGAGACGGCGCGCCGTCGATCACCCGCTCGGCGATCTCGACGACCGCCCCCTCGACGCAGCCGCCCGACACCCCACCGGCGATCTCGCCGCGACGGTTGACCACCATCTTGGTCCCGAGCGGGCGCGGCGCCGAGCGCCGGGCACCGACGACCATCGCCACGGCGACGCGGTCGCCGCCCCGAGACCACCGCGTGATCTGCCGGAGAACGTCCTTCATGCCGGACCCCGGCTCAGTTGGCCAGGGTGCCGTCGAAGTCGATGGTCGCGTGGGTCCCATCGCAGAACGGCTTGTTCGACGAATGCCCGCACCGGCACAGGGCCATCTGGTCGGGGTGGTCGATCTCCCGTCCGTCGATGTCGGTCAGGTGCACGGCCCCGGAGACCAGGTACGGCCCGTTCTCGCTCGGCGTGATCGTCACATCGTCGGCCATAGGAATGCTCCTCGCTGCTCAGTAGATGGGAATGGACTTCGACAAGGGCAGGCGGCGGATCCGGGTGCCGGTCAGGGCCGCGATGGCGTTGGCGAGCGCCGGGGCTGCCGTCGGCGTGCTCACCTCGCCGACGCCGGAGGGCTTCTCCGACGAGGCGATCAGGTGGATCTCGCACCTCGGGGTCGACTGCATCCGCATGACCCGGTAGCGGTCGAAGTTCTGGGTGAGCAGCTCGCCACCCTCGGCGAGGACGATCTCGCCCCACGCCGCCGCGCCGAGGCCGAACAGCACGCTGCCCTCGACCTGCGCGCGCACGAGGTCCGGGGTGATCGTGATGCCGCAGTCCAGCGCCGCGACGACGCGTTCGATGTGCACGCGACCGCGCTCGTCGAGTGAGACCTCGACGACGTGCGCGCTGTGGCTGAGGAAGCTCGAGCAGGCGATGCCCCGCGCGACGCCCTCGGGCGGCGGCGTCCCCCAGCCGGCGCGCTCGGCCGCCAGCTCCAGCGCACGGAGGGTGCGCGGGTTGTCGGCCAGCAGCTCCCGGCGCAGGTCCACCGGGTCGCGGCCGGTCGCGACGGCCAGCTCGTCGATGGCCGACTCGCGGGCGAACTCCGTGTGCGAGTTGCCGACCGAGCGCCAGACCATTGTCGGGATTGTCGACTCGAAGTTGGAGGACTCGAGCCGGAAGTTCCCGAACGCATACGGAGGGTCGGCGGCACCGGTGACGGTGAAGAAGTCGATGCCGTTCTTGAACATCACGTCGCGGACGAACGGCAGGTTCGGTGAGGTCGGCTGCGCGGCCATCCGGTGGTCCATCACGGTCAGGCGCCCGGAGGCGTCGGCGCCGGCACGGACCCGGTGCACGGCCATCGCGCGGAAGCGTCCGCTCTTGAACTCCTCCTCGCGCAGCGACTGGACCTTGACCGGGTGCTTCCACTCCAGCGCCCGCGCGATCTCGACCGCCTCGCTGGTGGGATCGTTGCGGACGCTGGTGTGCAAGCCGAAGGAGCCGCCGGCCAGCGGAACGTGGACTTCGATCTGCTCCTTGTCCAGGCCGCCCGCTTCGGCGGCGTTCATGCGGGTGTACTCCGGCGACTCCGTGCCCGCCCAGACCTCGAGGATGCCGTCCTCGCGCATCCGGCACACGGCGTTGTTGGGCTCCATCGGCGCGTGGGCCAGGTAGGGCAGCTCGTAGAACGCCTCGATCACGTGCTCGGCGTTCTGCAAGGCCTGCTCGACGTCGCCGTCGTCGCGGGACACGCCGACGCTCTCGCCGGACTCCACCAGGTGCCGATGGGCGTCCAGCAGTTGCTCGGAGCTGCGGCGCTCCGCCGCTCGGTCGTCCCATTCGACGTGCAGCCGGCGCAGCCCGCGGATCGCGTCCTGCATGGTGGTGCCCACGACGGCCACGCCGTCGGTGACGGGCACCACGGCGACCACTCCGGCCTCCTGGAGCGTCTCCTCTTCGTCGATGCTCGCGACCGTCGCGCCGAAGCGTGAGGCGTGCAACACGACGGCGGTGAGCATCCCCGGGATCTGCACGTCGATGGCGAAGACCGTGCGGCCGAGGATCTTCGCGGGCGCGTCGACGCGCAGGATGTCCTCGCGCCCGATCAGCTTGGCCTTGGCCAGGTCCTTGACCTGGACGTCGTCTGGCACCGGCTGCTGCTCGGCCAGCGCGGTGAGCTCGCCGAACGTCGCGCGCTGGCCGTCAGGGTGGCTGATCACCCCGGCGTCGATCTCGATCTCCACGGCTTCGACCGCCCATGCCTGCGCCGCGGCGGCGACCAGCCGCGCGCGGGCCTGGGCGGCCGCGACGCGGTAGCGCATCCAGGATCCCTGCGTGGAGTTCGAGGCGCCGGTGATCTGAAAGGCGCCGCCGAGCTCGGGATTGCCGTAGACGTCCCCCGTCGGCCCCCAGCCGTTGGCCGCGTTGAGGACGCGCACGGCGCCGAAGTCCGCGTCCAGCTCCTCGGCGACCAGGGTCGCCAGGCCCGTGTGGATGCCCTGGCCCATCTCGAGCTGGCTCGAGTAGACGACGATCGTCCCGTCCGGGCGGATGCGGACGTACGGGTGCACCGGGTCGAGCATCTCCTCGGCGGTGAGGCGCCCGCCGTCAGGCTCGGGCGGCGCGACCAGCTCGCCAGGGTCGTCGCCGGCGGCGAGCGTCGCGGCGGCCTCTTTGATGGCGGCGCGGATGCGCGGGTACGTGCCGCACCGGCACAGGTTCCCGTTCATCGCTGTGTCGATGGTCGCGTCGTCCGGCGCGGGATCGAACTCCAACAGCGCCATCGCCGCGAGCGTCTGGCCCGGCTGGCAGTACCCGCACTGGATCACGTTGCCGCGATGCCACGCGCTGCGGACGGCGTTCGCCACGCGCCCGGAGGCGCCTTCGACCGTCGTGATGGACTTGCCGACCGCGCGCTCGGTCGCCGTCTGGCACGCCTTCGTGCTGCGGCCGTCGATCAGCACGGTGCAGGCGGCGCAGAACCCGGCGCCGCAGCCGAACTTGGTGCCGGTCATGCCCAGCACGTCGCGCACGACCCATAGCAGCGGGTCCTTCGCGTGGCGGTCGTCGACCTCGACATCGGCACCGTTGACGTTGAGCTTCACCGGCCGCACGCTCGGGGATCGACGGGTGAGCCGGCGTCGTCCGATCCTGGCGATTGGCCCCGACGCCGGCGGATCACCGACTTCGCGCGACGCATGGTCACCACTCCGCGCCGGACGATTGGCGCCCATGGGCCGAAGACGATGAACGGGCTGCGCGCCCGCGAGCGCCAGATCGCCGAGGTGCTGGTCAAGCAAGGCTTCGCGCAGCTCTCCGCCGCGCTGGGCCTCAACGGGATCCCGCCATCGCGACACCCCGCCGGCGACGCCGACGACGCTCCGCGCAACCTGCGCGCGGCGCTGGAGGAGCTGGGCCCGACGTTCATCAAGCTCGGGCAGATGCTCTCGACGCGCGGTGATCTTCTGCCGCCGCGCTACCGCGCCGAGCTGGCCAAGCTGCAGGATGCGGCGCCCCCGGTCCCCGCGGCGGCGATCCAGCGCACCCTCGAGGAGGAGCTCGGCGCGGGAGCGTTCGCCCGCCTGGACCTCGAGCCGCTGGCGTCGGCATCGATCGGGCAGGCGCACATCGCAAGCCTGCACGACGGGACCGAGGTCGTGGTCAAGGTCCGCCGGCCCGGCGCGCGTGAGCAGATCGAGCAGGACCTCGCGATCCTCCAGCACCGCGTGGCCCAGGCCAGCCGGCACCTGCACGTGCTCGCACGGGTCGATTGGGTGGGGTTGGCCGAGGAGTTCGCGCGGATCCTCCGCGCAGAGCTCGACTACGAGCTGGAGGGACGCAACGCCGAGCGCTTCGCGGCGAACTTCGCCGGCGACCCGCAGGTCCAGATCCCGCGCGTCTACTGGGAGACCACCACAGCGGACGTGATCACGCTCGAACGCATGCGCGGCATCAAAGTCACCGACCTCGACGCGCTGCAGCAGTCGGGCGTCGACCGTCGCGCGCTGGCGTCACTGGCGACGCGGGTCATGGCGAAGATGGTCTTCGACGACGG